>NZ_JBFSTC010000002.1:0-160143 GCF_041466605.1 Vibrio sp. 10N.247.310.17
AATGCCAACAACGCACCACTTCTGACTGGCTACAACGTCAGCAGCAAAAGCGGTTACCTGTTCACTATTTCATGGTGACCTTCACTTTGCCGTATCAACTAAGAGTCTTAGCAAGACATCAACCTAGAGCGACATATAACGGTATGTTTAAGGTGGCATCGGGGGTTTTAAAGGACTTTGCGAAAAGACAGATGCAAGGTGAACTTGGGTTTACAGCCGTGCTGCATACCCACAGCCGACAACGAAACTTGCATCCACACCTGCACATTATTGTGGCGGCAGGCCAATACGACCCATCAAGGCGAACGTGGCACAAAGGCAACAAGCATTACCTTTTTAACGCGTTTGCTTTGGCCAAAGTCTGGCGAGCAAGAATGCTAGAGGCCATTAATCAGCATCCAACGTTGTGGCTGCCGAGTGGCATACCCAAGCAATGGGTGGTCGATTGTAGGCAGGTTGGTTATGGTCAGGCTGCACTGAGTTATTTAGCTCGCTATCTCTATCGTGGTGTGTTGCCTGATGAAGACATCATCCATATCACCGATGATACGGTCACGTTCCGCTATAAAGAGAGCCAAACCAATACATGGCGAACGCGCACTTTGCCCATCCTTAAGTTCTTGCTGCTCATTTTGCAGCACGTGCTCCCCAAAGGGTTACAGCGAGTAAGAGACTACGGATTTTTACGTGGTCAAGCACACGCCTTAAGAGTTCGTATTCAGCTGTTGCTGTTGAACCTACTCTATATGATGCCGCCAGTGACAGCACCGATAAGGAGCAAAGCGATACGAGTATGCCCTTGCTGTGCACATGAAATGGCATGTGTTGGAGTAAGCCGACCCACCTAGCCGAAAGGCATTGGATAATAAGGAGAATGGCATTGACGAAAACAGAGGAGATGTGACAACGAAAGAAACGAAAAACAGCTAACTGGTTGATAAGATTGCTATCGCAACCTTATCTTGACCTCGCTCGCCTTGAGAAAAGCCTCAAAGCGATGTGCCCTTCAAGTTCAATCGTACAATTTACTTAATAAAGTGGCTTCGGGCTTGTTCAACACTTGGGATTTAGTGTTGGCTACGCAACACCTTAATCCTTATTAGTTATATGTAGGGTACACAACCCAAAATTCTAAAACTTCAGCAATAATTACAGAAGTTCAAACTTTTCACATGGAGTTCCTTGATGATATTTCATCTGCCAACCGTGACCAGTGAACGCCCAGATCGACGACCGCTTAGAAAATGCGCTAACTTCACCAGATTTTGAAACCCATGCTGATTTGTATAGAAGCAGCTGAACTGAAGGTTCCAACAAGATACACTCAAAATCTTGAGAGTGGATATAACCATCTGAAGGTTCTTCACTTTGCATCATTCTCAAAATAGAAAAGTAATCAAAACTACACCCCGAACGCCCAACTTCTTTAAAGCTCGAATGAAGCAACCTTGCTACTTCATTAGGATCTTGCCTAATCTCATACTGATGTAGAGCGATTTCCTGTTCAATTAAAACTTCCATTATTTCTCCAATGCTGAAAAAACATATAACGCCTTGTTAAGTAGCAGCTAACTACCACTGCGCTCAAACAAAGCCACCGTAATCACTAAACTCAACCAAACCAAAACCGCCAAACGTTAGCTGTCTGCTTGAACAATTTGTTAGCTGCTAGCTCGGCTGCTTGGGAAAGACCTTTACATTATTTGGTATCTGATACCATTCCAGTTTTTCACTAACCCAAACATGCGCTTGAGGCTCGAAAATATCAGTTGAAGATAGATCAATTGGTTTTAGCTTTAACTTAACTGTTTCCGGTGCATCTGGGTTAAAGTGATAAATTCTGTTTCCACAACTTGGGCAGAACATCGCACAGTTCCGATTACCACTATCAGCTAAGCGCTCCCAACTGCTCAGTTGACCCGAAAACTCTATCTTAGATACATCAACAACCGCAGTGATACTAAATGGACTGGTAGATAGCTTTTGACACTCGGTACAGTGACAAGCAAAGACCATTAATGGTTTTTCATGTAATTCATAGGTAACTTGTCCGCACTGACATGCTCCTTGAAGTGGATAACCCATTTGTTTCTCCTTTGAACATGGATGGCAGCTAACGCCTGCATAACACGTTTGCTACGATACAGACTTAACTGAATTTTACTGCCTTAACCACTGAAACTAAAGGCAAACTGACAACGCCGAGTGTAGCAAATCGTGTTGATGCATTTGTTATGAGTATTACTTAAATGGGCTAAGATCGATACCCTCTAACTCACAAACAGCCATGATTGTTGGATGTGATGATAAACGATTTAGATAAGCTGACAGATGCTCAAAACTTAATGGCGATTTCTTAATTGGTAAACACCACCCAGAAAGCATAAATAAGAAGAAATCACAGGCTGAAATTTCATCGCCTAAAAGGTATTTATTACCCTCAAGTTGATCATTAATTACGGATAGTGAGTCACCAATTCGATCATCTTGCGCTGCAACCACATTTGGAATAGTACTTTCATCATTTGTATGTCGATGTGGATAATATCGAACCATTAACTCAGCTTGAAGTGTATTATTCAAGTACGCTAACCATTGGAAAAACTGAGGTCTACTTTTGCTCCCAAACTGAGGGAGCAAACCATGCTTAGGGTTTTGCTCACAAAGATGAATACAAATCGCAGAGCTTTCAAAGATTGCCATTCCATCGTCAATTAATGTAGGAATTCTACCCGCTGGATTCAATTTTAAATATTCAGCTGATTTGTGGAAGCTCGATTTCCTATCAACTAACAACAATTGATAGTCTAATTCCATGAAATGTAATAAGAAGTGCGGAGCTAAACTCGCGTTGTTTGGGTAATAATATAACTGATACAAAATGACTTCCTTTTCTTAATCCACAAATACTCATAACGTCCTGTTAAGGTGTGAGCAACACAATACCGATGCCGCCGCATGCCACCTTAAACACTATACGCAACGCATAGTAAAAATGCCACGTGTTGAGAATCACTCTTAAACAGTTTGTTAACTGACATATTCGCGCTAGCCATTAATGAAGGATTACAATTCGTTAGTCCACTATGCAAAAGTGCAGCCGAAGCTCTAATTTAGTATAATGATACGAAAAATAGGGACCTATATAGTCACCTAAACTAGAAATCACCCATGAGATTATCATTTTGAAAAAGCTATTAATTGGTGCCACCTTACTCATTTCAATGCAAGCTAGCGCAATTGAACTTAACGCAACAGACAAGGACAATTTAGAAAAGTCAATAACATACCTTTCAAAGCCTTCTGTGCAATGTTTTTCATTGGCTCGTTCGCCGCTAGACTTTATCTGTACAGAGGATGAAACAGCAATAAGAGTAACAAAAGAACTTGTCGACATGTTTGATAAAAAAGAGAAGTTACACCAGATATCTAAAAAGTTAATTGGTAAAGGTGTGAACATTACTGAGAAAGATCAGAAAATAATGCACCAATTTAAAGGCTTTGAAAATAATGGCACTTTATTGGGTATTAAAATTCGAGAATCTGAACATTATAACGAATCTAAGATAGAAGGATGTGAATACTTCTTTGTTAATTCAAAATATACTCAGAATGGGGCAATAAAGTTTAAGTCTGGTAGCGAATGTGGAAATGAAAATCGTTACTACCAGTACAAGATAAAATCGAATTTGATTGAAAAATTCGGCCTAAATTAAGGTGCTTAGGTTTTTGAGATAACACAGGTCATTTAGGATCCTTATTTCTAGGAGCCTTCGACGATTCGAATTAATATCGGAACGAATTAAAATCCAAGTGTTGACTCTGACAATGGCAGTTAACGCCCAATTAAGGGGTGAACAACGCCTCCACCCAGACCTAAAGCATTGTGCCATAAACACTAAAACTGAAGTAGAAGCAAAAGTGCCAAGCGTTGTGAATCCCTCTTAAATTGCTTGTTAAGCCTATATACCAGACACTTGGAATCCCAAACTTGGCTTTACTTGTATTTTATAAAAAATATTAACTAAATCTAAGGCAGAATTGATAGCAAGACATGCATCTGCTGAATTAGCTATGTATTTGCTATCTCCATGAGCGATTTTGTTTCTTGCTACTCTAACCTTCTCAATATCCTTATATAGTTCAAATGGCAGCACCCCCCATAGCTCTAACATATTGATGATTATACTTATTGTGTAATCCCTATCTGTTAGCTGTTTTAATCTTTTCGAATTAATACGCTTATTATCACCGAAATTGCGATCTAAACTTATTAAATGGCTATTCCATTGATGTGAAACTATTTTCTCCGCACAAAACCAAGATAGAATTACAGATGTTTCATAGTTTCCAACTTTATATTCGCTAATGCTCTTTGATATAGAAGATAACTCTTTTTGCATCCCTGAAATAGAAAATAACTTTTCAAAATTACTAGCTGCTAGTTCGATAGCTTCGACATTTATAACATGTCGACTTGACAACCTAGTGTCAATACTTAGTGGGAGTCCTTGCCTATAGCTTGATAAATATCGAGCCATTTGATACGTAGATGCAATACTCTCGGAAGATATACTCTCAGATTTAACTTTCCCATTTTCAATGCTTAGAGGGAAAGCGTCTCTATTCGTTATCTCATGTAATGAGAAATAACTTATGCCCATGACTCCAATAGCGGCAGAATCTAACAACAAGTAAAAAGAGTTAAGATAACCAAGATAAATATTCCAGCGCTCAACTACCTTGTCGATACCTGTATCTAAATTTTTATCGCACGCCTTTAGATTGAGCATAATTCGACCATCTCTACATATAGCCAAATCAAAATCATCACCGTCTTTCTGATAAACGATCTCAGACATTAATTCTGTAAAATTTTGATGAACAAATGCAGTATCAACCTCTAATGCTCCAATAGCCCAATATGGTCTTGATGGGTAAAATGCTACATATTTATTATTCACGCTGATATAACTCCTATAGGCTTAACGCCGCATTAAGGTGTGAGCGGCGCTTGGCTATACTTGAGCGAAGCGAAACTGCCAAGCGTTGCGAATCACTCTTAAATGCTTTGTTATGTTCGTGCCATTTATTTTTCGTATATTTCAATATCTTCTGGAATACAGGCTTTAATGAACAGTTCACCAAATGGAGTCAGCTGAGTAGCACTAGTAATCACAACACCATTTTGTTGCCCTCCTGCATACGTGGGCTGTTGATTACCACGCTGCCACATTCCAGCAAGATTCAGGCTATGTAAATGGTCCAAGTACATAAAATAATTTTGAGGGTACATTAAACGTTCTACAGGAAACTCGTTGTTAGTAGTATTTCTGGGACCGAAGGTATTCGAGCTAGGATAAAATGTGGAGCTCTGTTTTAACACATACTCCTTTCTTTCGAAGTAATACAACATTTTAGCTTCATCTGGTGACAGCTGACTGATGATATTGGCAAATGCAGGATGTGCTTCGTTTACTCGCTCTTGGTCGATAGCACGAGCCAAAAGATTTAGAAACATTTCTGTAATAACACTCTCCTCCTCAACGTATTTGAGGTTAGCCATGACAGGGCCTGCAATCTGTGGATGAGCATTAACTTGCTGTTCCTCCGGAACCTTATCGTTTACACGTTGCAAATAACGTTGAAACCGCTCTTGTTGAGTTGCCAAGTAATCAATAGGAGCAAGAACACATCTCGCTGCTTTTACTGTATTTTTAGCCAAATCACCGACTTCACTGACAGCTCCGCTAGCTAAGTCATCATAAATTTTTTCTATTGGTAATGATTTACCAATATCTTCTAACCAACCCATTTTTACTCCTTAGAACATAACAGTTCTTAGACAGAAAAATTCTGCATTTAAATATAGAATTTTTCTATCTAGTTTCTTATGCCATCAATTGTACTAAATTTAGTTCATCCATAACAGTGACTTATGATGTGTGCATTGAAATTCAACAGGCAAATATAGAAACTTTCTATCTAGTATGATTCACATTAAAATCATCAGGTTATGTACATAGAAACAGTATCTAGCATCATGCAAACCTGGCGCTCCTCCAGAGCAAATTAGCCCCTGTAAATCCAATGCTTGACCCTATACGGTAAGGTGTTTATATTGTCGCCCGCCCAACGGGGCACATCCTAAAATGCACACCGGCCATCCTGCCATCATTCGTGTATTTATATTGGTGTTGTGAACTTCCATGCTAACGAAACTTCGTCCTTTTACTCGTGAATCGGGTGCGCTTATGCATCTTTCGATTCCTATCATTTTGACTCAAATAGCGACCCAAGCGATGGGATTTGTCGATACGACAATGGCTGGCCAAGTAAGCCCTGCCGATCTCGCCGCTATTGCACTTGGTACTAGCCTTTGGATTCCTGTGTTGCTGCTACTTCGTGGCGTGATTATGGCGTTAACGCCTGTTGTCGCTTACCACCGCGGTGCACGTGACTTTCAAAGTATCTCTGTTGAGTTCTTCCAAATGGTTTGGTTAGCATTAATTGCTAGCGTCTTGCTCATCGCTTACTTAGTGAGTGCGAAACCGATCTTAGAGTGGATTGGGGTTGCCTCTGAGATCATTCCAATTGGTAGCGACTATGCGTTTGCCCTAGCCTTCGGTGTGCCGGGTATTGCCCTCTTCTACACCTTGAATGGCTTTTGTGAGGGTATGAACAACACCAAAGTACCGATGATCATTTCGGTGGTTGGTTTGTTGGTGAATATTCCGGTCAACTACGTGCTTATCTACGGCAAGTTTGGCTTCCCTGAAATGGGGGCTGTGGGCTGTGGCTGGGCGACTAGCTTAGTGTATTGGCTAATGTCGGGAATGCTGTATTCCTACATTAAAGGTCATCACCACTACAAAACTATCATCAACTTTTCAGATGCAAAGCCAAAAGCAAAAGAGATGCTTCACCTTCTAAGATTAGGTTTACCTATCGGGATGAACATCGCGGTGTGCGGCAGTATCTTTGCGGTTATCGCGTTGATGATTGGTCGTATTGGTGCAGAGAACGTAGCAGCCGCGCAAATTGCACTTAACATTTCGAGCCTGACTTACGTGATTCCGATGAGTATCTCGTTTGGTATTACGATTCGTGTTGGTCACGCTTTGGGTGAGAAAGACGAACTAGCCGCAATTGAGCGCAGTAAAGTCGGTATCTTAGTTGCAGCGTTAATTTCCTTGTTTTCAGTTGCGATGTTCCTTCTGTTCCCTGAGTGGATCATTAGACTTTACACGACCGACCCTGCGATAAGTGCAACGGCAGCAGTATTGTTGACCTTTACGGCTATGTACCAGTTCAGTGATGCATTACAAACGTCTGCTAACGGTGCACTGCGTGGTTATAAAGATACCAAGATCCCGATGATGTTAGCCATTGCTTCATACTGGGGCTTGGCACTTCCACTCGGCATGGTGCTCGGGCTAACAGACCACATTGTTCCAGCAATGGGGGAAGAAGGGTTTTGGATTGGTATTCTTACGGGTTTAAGTATCTCTGCTACGCTGATGTTAATTCGCTTGCGATACGTGATTAAGAAGCGCGATTTACTGCCTTCAATTAACGCAGCAATTCGCTAATACTGCTCTAGTAAGCGAATACCACACCGGAAAATAAATGCAAAAAAGCGCGTTACTGCCACTATGCAACAACGCGCTTTTTCTGTTTAAATTGAACTGTATTTATCTGTTTATCGCCAAATATGATCCAGCAGCAATCATTATTCCACCAGCACTTTGATTTAATCTTCTATGCGCGCGTGGCGTTTTCAGCAAACCTGCCATTCTGCCCGCTCCTACAGCGATAAGCATTAAACCGGACATTAGAGCAACAGATGCTAAACCAGAAACCAAGACAATATCTTGTGAGCGCAGAACTGTCAGATCAATGAAAGTCGGCAAGAACGAAATATAAAACAGAATCACTTTAGGGTTTGAAGCTGAAATCAAAAAGCCTTGCGCGAAACTCGCGAGTTCGGATTTCTGACTTTGTTTGGCTGCAAGTTCCGCTGAGCCTTGTACTTCAGGTAGGCTCTTAAACATCTTGTAGCCCAAGTAAATCAAATAAGCCGCACCAAGGTAGCGAATCACCTCAAACGCAATCGACCAATTCTCGGCAATCGTTGCTAGACCGAAACAGGCAAGCGCAAGGTAAATAAGATCACTGCATATCATCCCTAACGATAGAGTGATGCACTTTCGCCAACCATTAACCATGCCTCGAGCTAAAATGGCAAATACGCCAGGCCCCGGAGTAATACCAAATATAAACATGGCAATAAAGAATGTAATCGCACCTTCTAGTGACATTAGACTGTCCTTATCTATAACCCAACATAATTGATCATGAACGTATCATGGAGCTTCGATTCGCGTAAAGAACGTTTTTGACTAAGCACGTTTAACACAACTCATGTTTTGAATAAGTGTGACACGTAATTTCCCCACTAAGCTTAAACCTAGCCTCAGCCTCAGCCCCAAACATAAACTTAAACCAGTCACCAAAGTGTTTTTCGTTAAGACACAAAAAAGGCGAACCTAGAGGCTCGCCTTCGAAAACAATGATAGAAAATCAACGTGACAAGATTAGTTAGCGATTGGAGACAGTAACTCTGGGTTTACGACTATATTTCTTACACCGTGGGCGTGGTCTTCGTTGAAGTCATTGCCTTCACACCAGCTCCCCACTGTCGCGATGTTTACTTTCGCTACTTGTGGACGAACGCTCCATGTTACTTGGAAAGGTGAACCTTGTTCATTGTAACCAGGACCCGTTGTAGAGCCTGCGTATTGAATCGCTGAGCCCGTATCTTGTGGGATGTTTGGTGCTTGGTGTAAGCCGTTCACTTTTGAATGTTTAGCGAGCGCTTCAAAGTCGAGTGCTTTGTCGTCATTCACTAATACGTAAACTTGGGTTTCTACACGCAGTTGCGGGTTGGTAATCGCGTCGTTAAAACAAGCACCCAGTGTTTCACCCGGTTCAACTTGCGCCGTTGAATAAACATAGTGAACTTCAATGGTGTCACCCGAATGCAAAGAACCATGCTCGCTCGGACAAACCTTGCCCTCAAATGGTTTCAGCTCAGCAGAACTCAGCTTGCCTGTGTATTTAAAGCCACTCTGGAATCCCTTACCATCACCGTTACCAGCGTATTGAGTAAACTCGCCGCCTTTATGCTCAGCATTTTTATGGAAGTGAATATTACATAAGTTCATCGCTGTTGAATCAGGAGCATCCGAGAACAACCTGGTATTTGTTCCTTCTAATGAACCCAAATCTCGTGGAGCTTGCGGTCCAAAACCTTGTCCTTGGGTATTTTCAGAAAGCTTCGCTCTTTGTTCTGCGATAACACCATCTGATACAGACTCATGGTTCGCATCTGATGCATTTGCATGAGCTGACAACATCACCATCGCGACACTTAAAAACACACTCTTATTCTTCATTTTTCTTCCCTAGAATATTGATAACTAAACCTAAGCCGACATAACAGCAAACATCTTACTATGCTCGTAAGTGAATATAAGACTTGTCTTTGTAAGATTAGATTTCATTGCTTACTTTGGGATGAGTATTAGAACCCTTGATGCATATAACAAGTCAAACAGGGTAAATTCGGCGAGTCCCTTCCAGAACTAATAATTTCCTATTTTCGTTAACCGTCGCCTGACTCAGCGCTCAGATAAGTGAACACGATTCTTAGGAAGAAGGATGGCCAGATTTAGAAGCTCAAAAAAGGCGAACCATCTGGCTCGCCTTCACGTTTCATTCTATCTATTAGGTTGTCGTTCTAGGTTAACGATTTAACCATTACCGGTGGCAAATATCCCAAACGTCATGACGTTCAATGCATCTGTCACACCCTCTAGTGATTTAATCACGGTCTTAGTCGGTTTGTTATGACGAATAAAATAGCTTCCGATGCCTTTTTCACCGCCACTCTTAGCATCGCTTTCCGTTGTTTCTGTCGCTGCTATTTGGGAGGGTTCCACAGATTCTGGCTCTGCATTGGCGTGAGTTATCATGTCATTATTTGAATCAAGGTTTGAGTTTGATTCATGATCAGTTATTGGTTGATGATTAACGAACGACTCATGGGAAGATTCAACGTTGGTCTCAGCACTTGTATCAATTGCAACATCGATATTGTTCTCTTCTTCCAAGCTTTTCGACATTGCGTCTTCGTTGCTCAATGTCTCATCGTCTAGCTGATGATTACTCGTTGAAGAACAAGCTGTTAAGAAGAACAGGCTAACGATGAATATGAGTAAATTTCTCATCATAATGATAAAGCACGAATTAATAAAACATTGTTCGATTGTATTTTGTTTGGCTGACGACATCCAGTGATAAGCGGAGTAAACACAAAAAGTCGCGTTCTTGAAGAGTAAACAAAAGCGTACAGGTTTAGTGCCTAAGACTAATAATTCGAGAGCTCAATCAGGTTGCCATCAGGATCACGAATATAAACAGAGACAATTGTCCCTATTGCACCTGTTCGTGGTACGGGCCCTTCTTCTATCGCGACTCCTTGCGATTTGATATGTTCGACAACTTGAGCCATTGGTGTATTGGTAACAAAGCAGAGGTCTGCACTACCGACCTGCACACGCCTTGCCTTCGGCTCGAACTCGCTACCGCTGAGGTGTAAATTGATCTTCTGCGTCCCAAATGACAACGCCAACCTGCCCTCGCCAAATTCGATAGGCTTCATTCCAAGTACCCGTTGGTAAAAATCGACCGTAACTTGTAAATCTTTCACGGTTAATACCAAATGATCTAAATGACTGATTTCCATCATTACTTGCCTGTAATTGAGAGTGATAAGGGCTTATTGGCGGTGACTAGGCACAGTTAGGTGAACAATGTCATTCGACAACCCACATAACTCATAACAGAAATGTAGGTTGGAATTACTTAACTTAGCCTTCGCGCTTACTGAGCGTGTAGGAAACTACACTATCATCACCAATCTTGAACACCCAAACATTCTCGCCATCCACAAACTGAAATTGATTGGTTGATTCAGTCAGCTTTAATTTCCCAATAAATTCAGACAATGCTGGCTCGCTGATAACGAAGCTTCCTTCTGAAGTATTCGCATCCAGATCGTTATTCACTACAATCTTCACGGTAGATTTAGGCAGAATGTCGGGTAACCAACCTCTTTCGAACAATCGCTCTTGTTTGGCTTGCGCATAGGTCGAATACTCATCGCTAACTACATCTGAACAGCCAGACATTAAGACCAAAACTGGAAGTAGCAAAGGGAGTAAAACGTTAGTTTTCATTTAATTACCATAACTTGAAAGTTGGAATTTGAGATCATACGTTGCCATACAACCTCATTTCCATCCACAAAATCCAATTTATAAATCAACCGTAATCATCATTCAAATTAATTGACTTTATTTACATACAGCCAGTGCTAGATAATATTCAGACCAAAGACGCCTTTTACATCGAACAGTACCTTTTGCGTCCTTTCCCTAGAGACTTCGCTACCATTTCGCAAAATATCGATGAGCTGCGCTTTATCATCCAGTAACTCAGCTCTTCTTTCACGAATAGGACGAAGCATCTCTTGCAGGCACTCTTCCAACACTTTCTTAGTTTGTCCATCGCCTAGCCCACCTCTTTGGTAATGCTCTTTTAGTTGACTGACATAGTTAGCGTCTGTGTGAAAAGCATCAAGATAAGTGAACACGATATTGCCTTCTACCTTGCCTGGCTCTTCAATTCGTAGATGATTTGGATCGGTATACATGGATTTGACTGCAGCTCTGATCTCTTTCTCTGTTGCACCCAAATTAATGGCGTTGCCCATCGATTTAGACATCTTACTTTTACCATCAGTACTAGGGAGGCGAGATGCATTGCTGAGAAGCGGCCTACATTCATTTAAGATTGGTTTACCAGCAAGCGAGTTAACCTTTCTTGCTATCTCATTGGTTTGTTCCAACATCGGCAATTGATCATCGCCAACAGGCACTAAAGTCGCGTTAAAAGCAGTGATGTCTGCCGCCTGTGAGATTGGATAAGTGAGGAAGCCTGCTGGAATAGATCGTCCAAATTCCTTGTTCTGAATTTCACTTTTGACCGTTGGATTGCGTTCCAAGCGAGCGATAGAAACAAGATTGCTGTAGAACATGGTGAGCTCAGCTAACACCGGCAACTGTGATTGCAGACAAATCGTGGTCTTGGTCGGGTCGATACCCACCGCAAGATAATCAGCGACCACATTAAGAATATTGGACGAAACCTTTGAAGGATTATGGGCGTTGTCGGTAAGCCCTTGCATGTCGGCAACCAATATCGTTTGGTCGTGAATATGCTGCAAAGAGACTCTTTGTTTAAGTGAACCGACGTAATGACCCAAATGCAAAGGCCCAGTTGCTCTATCGCCAGTCAGAATGATTTCAGGCTTGTTGGTATTGTTCTTACTGCCAATATTATTGCTGTCGGTATGGCTGTTTGAGTTGGTATTCATGGTGTATCTCCAAGTTAAAAAGGCTACTGGAGATAAAAAGAGGCGACATTTTTGATGACATTCTTAGCTACCGTCCAGCAGCTAAAGAATGTAAGTATTCCGTGCTGCTCTATTGAGAGCACCACCAAAAGAAAATTGAAGTTGAAGCAGAATTAAATTTCATGGTTAAAACCTATCAACAATACAGACGAGCGACAACTGTTATTTACGCGCACCAAGAAAATAGGTCTTAAGATTAACAGGTTATAGGCTTAATCTTTACTGGAACACAGTTCAGTGATTCGGTCACACATGGCTTGGTTAACTGTGAAGTGGGTGTTGAGGAACGCTAGTTGGGCAAGTGCCGATTCAGCCGTGCGCTCGTAACCTTGGGTAAAGGTTGGTAGCAATTGAGCAAACTTAGGAAAGCGCGCCTCTAGCCTTCTGTCCGACATAAATTCATCAACGAATTCTGGCTCAGACGTTTCAGTTTGATCGACAAGATCGATTAGACGATCAAGCGCGTAAGATTGAACAAAGCGAGAGCCAGAAAGCTTCTCACCGCGATTATATCGGCTCATGCCCACATAAAGATTGGTTAACGCCTCGCCGATGATCCACTCTTGAGAATTCGCTTCAGCGACACCTTTTTCAAGTGGCGCACAGCACTGAGTATCAAAGTCGGCTTCCTGCCAAACAATGCGACCTTCAGCAAATGGAATATGCGCTAATTCGTGTGGTTCGAATACCGCAAACTCACAGAATATTCCATCGGCATAAAGTACTTTGTAGCCATCGATGGTGTTCCTTACGGCATAGTCGATTGGAAGAATGTCTGAGAGCCAATGCAAGCTGTCTAAGAAATACTGCTTATGCCCCGTTTGTACTATCGCGAAAAAATCGACATCTGAATACTGATCAAGTCGTTCTGTTTCAATACCTACCGAGCCCAATCCCAGTAAAGCATGAGCCTTACCCGATGCTTCCAAAGACTCCCCAATCGCATCTAAACGCTGTAGTAATTTTTCTGGTGTGTTTATATGTCTTGTCTGTATCACTTTGTCCGTCTGCATTGCTCAATCCCTATCAAGTTGAATGCCACTCAACCTAACTGATAGTTAGAACATCTAAGAAGCTTAATTTATAAAATGTGTGTTTTGGATAACGATCTGCGCAAATTATTGTTTGAATTACGGTGGGATTTAGAGGTGAGAAAGAGTGTGTTCAAGCTATAAACAACACTCTTCTATCATGACTTATCTTTTTAGCAGCTTATATTTGCAACAACTGATATTTACAAACAATTAAACGATAAAAGATTCAGGGTTAAGCCGATGACTTCGCTAAGTAGGTTGCCATTTCTTTTGGTGGCACCATGCCTCCGCCTGTCGCCCACACAAGGTGTGTTGCATTCGCTAGCGTCGACTCATCAATTTCTAGACGAGTAAGGTATTCTCTATTCTGTTCAACATGAATCACACCCGGCATACCCGCGAGTGCTGAAGGCTCCAATTGAATACCCTCCACTTGGTTCAGTTCACCTAACAATTGATACATACGTTCGTCGGTTAACGTGTAATAGCCGTCGAGTAAACGTTCCATAGCTCGACCAACAAAACCAGAAGCACGGCCAACTGCAAGCCCGTCTGCTGCGGTTAGATTATCAATACCGAGATCTTGGACTGCGATTTCGTCATGCAAGCCGGTATGGACACCCAGCAACATACAAGGCGAATGGGTCGGCTCAGCAAAAATACAGTGTACATGGTCACCAAAAGCCATCTTCAAGCCAAATGCCACACCACCGGGGCCGCCACCGACTCCACATGGCAAGTAAACAAACAGTGGGTGTTCTTTGTCGACGACAATCTGTTGCTGATCAAATTGCTGTTTGAGCCTTTGTCCTGCCACCGAGTAACCAAGAAATAGAGTTTGAGAGTTTTCATCATCAATGAAGAAACAACTCGGGTCTTGTTCCGCTTCTTTGCGCCCTTGCTCTACCGCAACACCATAATCTTGTTCATACTCAACGACGTTGACACCATGCTCACGCAGTTTGTTTTTCTTCCACGCTCTCGCATCAGCAGACATGTGAACCGACACTGTAAAGCCTAACTTGGCACTCATGATGCCAATCGACATGCCTAAGTTACCCGTAGATCCTACCGCAATGCTGTATTGTTGGAAGAAGTTACGAAATTCAGGTTCGAGCAACTTACTGTAGTCATCGCTCTCACACAGTAACCCAGCTTTAATGGAAAGCTTCTCGGCATGCGTTAATACTTCATAAATGCCACCACGGGCTTTGATTGAACCTGAAATCGGCAAGTGACTGTCTTTTTTCATCATCAAACGCCCTTTGATAGGCTGCTGATAATGCGCTTGCAATACTGATTTCATAGATGGAATGTCAACAAGCTCAGACTCGATGATGCCATTGGTCGCTTGTGTTTCAGGGAATGCCTTCGCCAAATAAGGGGCAAACCTTTGTAATCGGACGCTTGCATCTTGAATGTCCTCTTCACTTAATCCCACATAGGGCAAACCTTGCTCTAACGTCGTGATGTTTGGGTTAAACCAACTCACTTCTTCTAGCGCTATAAGTTGTCTTAACAACGGGAAATCGTTGGTGATCTTCTCTATATTTAATTCACTTTTTGGGTTCAAATCAGTCATGGGTGACCTTCTCTGGTATAGCGCCATCATCTCTGGTACTCAGCAATCTGCGCTCGTACAAACATTTGGTTTTGAACCTATTAAAACGGTATTTACACCATTATTCAATGACCTGTAATTAACTAGGCTTGCTTTGCTCGATACGCCTTGCGACTTAATTACTGACCACTGTCTTGATGTATTCACTAGGCGACAAACCAAATTTTCCTTTAAAGCGCTGACTAAAACGTCCTTCCGATTGGTAACCGCAAGACTGAGCCAACATCGCCACATTCTGCTGTCCGTTTTGCATCAGATAAAGTGCGTGACTCAACCGAACTTCAGCCAACACCTCACGATATTGCATACCTTCCAGTTTGAGCTTTCGGATAAGCGTGGCGCGACTCATCGCAAAACGCTCTGCTACCGACTCTAACGGATGTTTCTCGTCCGGTGAATACGAAAGGTAGTGGCTGAGTTTCTGGCTAAACGAAACG
The DNA here is from genome assembly GCF_041466605.1 of Vibrio sp. 10N.247.310.17. Classification (NCBI taxonomy): domain Bacteria; kingdom Pseudomonadati; phylum Pseudomonadota; class Gammaproteobacteria; order Vibrionales; family Vibrionaceae; genus Vibrio; species Vibrio sp. 10N.247.310.17. The sequence goes on from NZ_JBFSTC010000002.1 coordinate 15,634, forward strand.
TTTGAGCTAATAAACAATCGATGCAACACGCCCTTCTCGGCTAATTGCTGATACAAACCCTGCAACCAAAATTGTTGGGTTTGTTCACTCATGCTCTGACGATCAAACGAAAACAACGCATTGAGAGAATCTTGCAAACCTCGATCTGCCTCCACGGTGGGTAAATCCAGTTCAATTGCTCGATCCTCACTCAGATCGAGCATTGCTTGCGTCGGTTGGAAATGAAAACTGAATACACGCGAAAGGAAACGTCCTTTGTGGGGCATGTTCTCAAAACTCAATGACGCTGATGCCTCACACAACAGCAGCTCAGAATGTGAGAGTTCTGCCGCTGAGTCTTTCCAAAACAGGCGCTTACTGCCTGTAATGATCTGAATAATACTAGGGGATAGTATCCTCACATTACGCAGTTTTTGTAACTGCTCTGCACGAAAGATCGTCACTTGATATTGATGATTCATCTCATCCCCTTATTTGCTTATTTGCTTATTATGTAGGTGTATAAGCTTTTAACGTACATAAGCTATTAGCGTGTATAAGTTGCCGTCAGTTTCGCTTTGTCTAAAGCCATGCTGTTCAACGTGAATCCAACCACAGCCGATGGCGTGTTTTCGTCTAGGTTGAGCTTATCCGTTGGCAATGCCCAAACCGTGAATTGATAACGGTGCATACCATCTTTTTCTGGAGGACAAGCGCCACCGAAACCTACCGTTCCATAATCGATGCGGCCTTCTTTGCCACCCACTTTAGAGATATCGACACCGCGAGGTAGCTCGCTCACTGTTGCTGGAATATCAAACGCCACCCAGTGCCAGAAACCACTTTCAGTTGGTGCATCTGGATCATAAGCCGTGATTGCAAAGCTTTTGGTTCCTGCTGGAGCATCTTTCCACATCAACTGCGGTGACAAGTTCTCGCCATCACAGCCCCAACTTGAATATTCAAACGTCTTCGCCATTGGGTGACCTTCTTGAATATCATTACTCGTTAGTTCGAATGCCTGAGCCGAGCCAGCTGTTAAGATACTAAGTGCCAATACTGATTTAATGAGTGTTTTCATGGTGGTTCCTCTGATTAGGTATGAGCCCAGTATAGTCCCCTCCATCCGCCCAAAAATGACAATAAGTACACAATTATCTAGTTTAATCCATTCAAATGATACTTACTGTATTTTTAATTTATTATTTTAAAACATGACCCACTCGACAATTTGTTGTTAAAGGAACACTTGTTGACATTCAGGTTACAAATCACGTCCAAAACTCTTTAGACTCGCCCCACGACTTTTAACGAGAATGATTGGATGCGCAGGTTTACCTTAGCCCTTGGCTTGATCTTTTGGCTCCCAACTCTAGCCAATGCCCAAAGTTTGCAAGATAAGTGGCAAACCCTGTATCAACTGAGCTGGCAATCATCTCCAATCTTAGTATCTCAACAAGAGTTAGCTCAGTATCCGAAAGTTCTGCTCCATGAAAGTAGCCGCTATCCTGATTTCAACCAATTCAGTTGGGACGACATCGCAGCGTTAGCGTCAATACAGGATCACTGCCAAGCAATTGAAAGCAGTAACCCTTCATTACATGATGCCATCGAGTTTGAGCTCTCCTTATGTCAGCAACAAGCATTGGATTCGATTTGGTTTGCAGCACACTCCAAACGTCACCCTGCCGGTGGCAGCTTTGCTGATCGTTATTTGGCAGCTTACCCAGACGTAAGCGAGCAAATACGCCCGTTTTTGAGCATTACCAACCCACAGCACCCTTTATATACCAAACTAGAAGCACTCACTGCACAAGGCAGAGAAGCACTGCTCAATGGATACCGCGCTTGGCAACAAGATGATGTGCTTTGGTTGAGTGGCGAACAAGGTTGGAAAGCGATTCCATCGGAAGTTTGGAAGCCTATCGCCGAGCAACAAGAAGTGATCTTGTCAGGCGAAAGCTGTTCTTTTCGTTACAGTAACCTGTGCCTGAGCGAGTCGAGCAACGACAACCTGATCATGAAAACGTTGATCTTTACATTGCTGTTTACATTGTTATCCGGGCTCGGCAGAGTCTTGTACCTAAGAACAAAACAACGAAAAGAGAGGCAGTTCGTTTTACAGCTTCTTACTCATGAACTGCGCACGCCAATTACTAGCCTAGGTCTAACCGTCGAAATGTTCAGAAACCGCTACGACGATTTTCCCGATGAGATCCAAGGGGCAGTTTGGCGTTTAATTTCAGACTATCAAAGGCTTTCTCAGCTCACCGAAAACAGCAAAGTGTATCTAAGTTCGGATCAGTCGGAGCCTTTGTTGAAGCAAAACGCATCATTGGAAGAGTGGCTCGACCATGTCTGCGAAAAGCACAATATTGCTTATCAATGTGAAGCAAGAGATGTTGAACTTAACCTGCCTTATTACTGGCTGACCATCTGTCTTGATAACTTAATCAAGAATGCTAAGCAGCATGGACAAGGTAAGGTTTTAGTTAAGATCTCCCTTGCAGATAAACTGAGAATAGAAGTACAAGATGAGGGTCACTTCCCCTCTTTGATACAACGACTTATTTCAAGAACAACACGGTGCGCCAATCACAAACAAGATAATATGGGCATTGGCCTGACTATTGTCGAACACTTGATGAAACAAGCGAATGGCCGTCTCATCATTCTCCGTAATCCAACCCGATGTATTTTGGAAATCGCTTATGAACACCCTACTGCTGATTGAAGACGACCAACTGCTTGGGCAAGGCCTCGTCAGCTTCTTTGAGTCCAATGGTTATCAATGCCTTTGGGTGCAAGATGCTCAGAGTGCCAGTAAGCTGTGGTTACGAGCCGATCTCGTGGTGCTTGATCGACAACTTGAAGACGGCGACAGCTTGCGACACTTACCTAATTGGTTACTGATCAAAGCCCTTCCTGTAATTGTGTTGACCGCCAAAGTTGAAGTTCAACAACGTGTTGAAGGTTTAATGGCAGGTGCCAAAGATTACGTGACTAAGCCTTTTTCGAACGATGAATTGCTTGCTAGAGTCATTACGCAGCTTCGCCCGTTAGGTGTTAGCCACTTAAATTACGCAAATATCCAAATCAACTTGTCGGAACGGATAGCTTATCTGGATGAAAGTCCAATCACGTTGAAACCTAAAGAGTTTCAGCTATTGGTACTGTTTATTCAGAACCAAAGTCGTGTGTTTCATCGAGATGAGTTGCTCAATAAAATTTGGGGTTATCAAGCCTTCCCAAGCACAAGAACCGTTGATAACCACATACTGCGTTTACGTCAAAAGCTTCCAACGCTGAAACTAGAAACGCATCGTGGAGTTGGTTATCGTTTGGCTGGGGAATCACAATGAAAGTAAACTCTCTAACAGCACTGTTCTGCACATTACCCTTTACAATGCCCTTTGCGTGTAATGCGGCTTGGTTTACAGACACGCCATTGCAACATACGTATCAATCTCTGCTTGATGAGCAACCTCAAGTCGCGTGGCAAGAGCTTCAAATCGCACTCAATCAACAAACACTTGATAGTGAGCTTTGGTTGCCAGTTAAACAAGAGATACTGAGCCAAACTCAATGCGGAACTTCACTAAGACAAGACACTGAGACGAAACATCACATTCAAGTTAGCTTTATCACGCGCCACGGTCTTTCATCACAAGGCTATCAAATCAAAGTGTCTGCGGAGCAACTCAACGAAGTGTTAGAAGATCAAACACAACGTATTTCTCTGGTCTCGCCTGATGGGAAAGTGGTTATCGACGGACAACTCTATACTGATGTCGAATATCAAGAAATTGAAACCAGTGAGATGCTCATCAAACCGGAATCGGGTGTTTATCAGTTAACGATAGGTTCGAACAACTACCCTATTATTGTTGCTTTAGACGACAACAAGCGATGGCTAACACTCGAAAGCAAACTCAACGACCCTCACATTGTGGTAACACCGCCTGAGATAATCGACAGCTGCCCAGACGCCAATGTCAGTTGGCAGTGGTTTGATGAAAACTACGATATGTTAGGTTTCAAGGTACCAATCAAGTCACTTGAAACAACAGTTCCGACAGAAAGCCCTTCGGCAACTAAAGCCAAACATTTGAGTGCATCGGTTGAAATGTTTGAATACCAAGGTGCGATTGAAATCCAATATGTACAGCGTGTCGCGGTGCCTTTCTAAGTTAAGCTCGCTATACAATGGCATTAAACGCCTAAGGGAAAGAATAGAGACAAATAGGTGACAAAACACCAACGCGACTTGGGTGTAATGGCCGTACTTACCCTTTACGGAATCTAGATATGGTCAACGTTCGTCATCAACTTACTCTTACGTCTTTTGCTATTGCAGCTCTATTCACGACTTGTGCGCTCTCGGCAAACGCACAAGATAATCAAATCGCCCTTATCAGCAATAGCCACACCGCCAACACCAACAACATTAACGCCAGCAATATAGTGTCGATTTCAACAAAAACATTAGCGATAGATTGGAATGGCTTAAGTGTGAATAGCGCTGCTTTGACCGTTGATCGTCAACCTCAAAAAGTTACTCACCTAGTCATAGACTCAAAAACCAAGGCATCTTGGACACTCATGCCGAGTGGAATCAATGTTGAAGCTGAGTTGAAGGAACATAATCTTCTTGTCCAATTCACCTTACCTGAAAACACACAAGTAAAACGAAACCAACCCATTGAACTCGTTTGGTTTGACCTAGCAGAACAACAAACTCAGACTCTATTTCTGCCCTTTAGTGAGGGTATGCGCGTTCCTACCAACAATAAGCAGTGGGCCAATTACCTAGTCGACAACCATTCTGGAAGCAACACCACTCAAGACTTAAAAATGCCTTTTTGGACTGTACAGCAGAACGATCAATTCATCAGTTATCAGATGATTACCCCAACCAACAACCAATTGTTCTTTTCTGATGTATCGTCGGATACGTCCTCTGATGAGAAGACCAAGATTGATATGAGCGCTTCACACCAATTTACAACGCTGAATCAATCACGGCCTTTTACGGTTCGGATAACACTTGGAGACTCTTGGTTACATGGCGCCAAACACTATCGCGATCGGCGAATTGAAAATGGTCTCTCTGAATCGCTTGTCGAAAAGCAAAAGCGTAATCCAGATATAAATAAGCTAATCGGCGCAAGCCACGTCTACTTGTTTGGTAAAGACCCATTAAGCATCCAAGATGTGAGCGACTGGTGGGGATTAAACGCTTGGTATCTAGAGGACTCTCAATTAAACATTTCAAGTGAAGCGAAGCGAGAGTTATCCCCTCTGTCTAAAGGCAAAGATTGGTTTAGCCAGTACCACAAACAGTTATTGTTGGACTCTATTAGCCAGTCGTTGCAGGTGTTATTTCCAATCGGTAATCCGACACTCGAAAACAACACGATTAAAGCGCAATACAAAGCAGCACAGGATAAGAAGAACTGGTTGCTAGAGCACGCCTCCCCCTACCTAAACTCGTCAGACACTTGGGGACAAGCGTTGTCTTCAGACATGGTAACCAATCTAAATAAGGCAGGCTTAAGCAAACTTTGGCTCGGATTCGACAATTGGATGCCAGCATTCTATCAACCTAACGCTGTGGCTCTGGCAAAACAGTCAGGATATCTGGTCGGCACCTATGACTCCTACAACACAGCCATTCCTGCGAAGCTGAACGACAACTGGCTAACCGCTCAATTACCAGAGCCAATGCGTCAAAGTTGTGCCATTGAACTAGCGGATGGCAGCCTAAAAAAAGGGTTTAGAGGTAACGGATTCTATCTAAATCCGAACTGCCATTTAGAATACGTAAAACAGCGCGCTCAAGACATTATAAAATTCGGCAACTTCAATAGCTTGTTCTTAGATGTTGATGCAACCGCCATGGCACGTGAAGATTACAGCGGCTCTACAGATAGTCATAGCAACAGCAATGGCAATGGCGATACAAACGAATCGGATATGCTTTCTGCCTTCAACAATCGAATGCAGTGGCTAAGCGAGCAACCATCGTTAGTATTAGGATCTGAAGACGGCAACAGCCTAACAACAAAAGGCATCGCGTTTGCGCACGGCTTAGAAACGGTTGGTTTTGGCTGGACAGATAAAGACATGAAAGAGAATCGCCGATCTCCCTATTACTTAGGTCGTTGGTACCCAGACCATAAGCCTGACTTCTTCTTTAAACCCGCCGAGGTTAAAGAGCCCTACAAGTCGCTACTGTTTTCGCCTCAATACCGAATTCCGTTATACCAAGCAGTTTTCCATGATGAAGTGATCAATACGCACCATTGGCATTCAGACAGCCTTAAGTTCACTAATGTACAAGCAGAACGTGACTTAACCGCCATGCTGTACAACACGCCAGCGATGGTTCACTTGACCAGGGATGAAGCTTTATCAAGTTCGAGTCCGAGAATCAAAGCACTCAAACATTATCAAGATGGCTTTGAACCGATGCACGAACAGTTATGGGATAAACAGTTAGTTGATTTCGAGTGGTTAGATAAGAACGGCGATGTTCATCAAACCGAGTTCAGTGACGGGAGTAAGATCATTGCTAACTTCTCCAACAAGGCCTTTCGTCACAACGGTATAGATATTGCTGCCCTATCGGTCAAAGCTATATTAGTGAATGGACAAGTCGTCGATTGGCAGTCAACTTATCATTAGCTTCGATACGGTTTAGGCAAAAGCGATTAATTGGAAGCCTAAGCACTTATTTACCCGCTAATGTTCAGCCCGTTACTTGTGCTTCCTATTTTGAAAGGCAGTCAGTAGATAGTCGATAAAGACCTTTTTACGTTTCGGCATCAACTGTCTATCTGCATACACTAGGCTTACTGAAACCTCAGGCATCTCATATTCAGGCAACAAACGAATCAACTTGCCAGTCTTGAAGTGCTCACGACAAATGAACTCAGGCAGCACTGCTAAACCAAGACCGTCCACACATGCAGTTAGACACGCCGTAATGGTATTCACCCGCAACTGGCACGGCAGATCGATCAAAATCGACTCACCAGCTTCTAATTGTAAATGCCACTTGGGTAAACGTGCCGCCTTGTTCACGACCTCAACCATACGAAATGGAGATTTTAAGTCTGAGGGCGTTTTGATTTCTCCAAACTGTTCTAGATATTCAGGGCTCGCCACAAGCGTTCTTTTTGAAGTCGTGAGATATCGAGAAACCAGACTCGAGTCCACCAGCTCACCAATTTGCGCGTAAAGATCGATCCCCTCCGCAATGATGTCGACTTCTCGATTCGACAGTTCTAAGTTCAAAGTCACGTTTGGGTGCTCTTTTAGGAAACTGTGGATGTATGTGGCTAATACTTGATGCCCCAATTCGACAGGCAACACAACATTCAACTGCCCTCGGATCAAATCCTGATTGGCAGAAACCTCTAACTCAGCTTGGTTCATGATCTCTTGCATCTGCATGCTCGACTGATAAAAGCGCTCACCCTCTGGCGTTAAAACTAAACTTCGTGTCGAACGAGTGATCAACCTCACACCTAGGTGCTGTTCCAGCTCGTCTAGCTTTCGGCTGACGGTCGACTTGGTCATGTTCAATGCTTCAGCTGCGTGCGTGAAACTCCCACAATCAACAACTTGTGTAAAAACAGTCACAGCATTTAAGTCCATCGTACTTCTCCCAAAGCCCTATTAGTAAGATTCATGCAACAGTGTTTCCCTTTTTTCCTATCTTATCAATCAATCGAATTCATTTACAATTCGTTACATCTAAATAAAAACAAAATGAGAAATAAAAAATGACAGAGAACAACAACGCTTCGCAATCAGTAAGCACAAAAAAACGTAAAAAAGCCCCGCTTATTGCTACTGCGATCATGCTGTCATTGGGTTTAGCTGGCGCAGGATATTGGTACGGCTATGGCCAGTACTTTGAATCTACTGATAACGCCTACCTACAAGGCGACATTACCAATATTAGTCCTAAAGTAAGTGGCTATATCGTTAAATCTTATGTGAGTGATAACCAATCGGTTAAAGAAGGTGATTTGTTGGTTCAAATCGATGACCGTGATTACCAGTCAGCACTCGCTCAGGCCAATGCCCATTTAAGCGTGGTGCAATCAGACGTAAAAAATCTAGTGGCACAACAAACATTACAACGTAGCAAAATTAACCAAGCAGAAAGCCGTGTCGATTCCGCACAAGCTGAATACGAACGTGCTATTCAGCAAGTGGTACGTTCTCGTAGCTTACTAAAACGTAACTACGCGTCTCAAGATGAAGTCGATAGCATGGCTGCACAGCAAAAAGTCACTCAAGCAGATCTCGAAGAAGCAAAAGCAAACCTCGTTGCGACCAACGATCAATTAACCGTTATTGCTAGTGAGATAGAACAAGCAAACGCATCGGTAACTGAAGCTCAAGCGCAAAGAGATCAAGCACAACTTAACCTTGATTACACCAAAGTGTACGCGCCAGCAGATGGTGTAATTGGCAAACGCAGCGTACGTGAAGGCTTATTGATTCAAGCAGGCGCGCCATTGATGAGTTTAGTACCAAACAACCAAGTGTGGATTGAAGCTAACTTCAAAGAGACACAGCTAAGCGGCATTCATAAAGGTCAATCCGTAGAAGTTGAATTAGATGCGTTCCCAGGACAACCACTCGAAGGCGTTGTCGACAGCTTCTCCCCTGCGACTGGTGCCAAGTTTGCGCTACTGCCGCCAGAAAACGCGACAGGTAACTTCACTAAAATTGTTCAACGTGTACCGGTGAAAATCATCATTCCAGATCAGCAAGAGTTGAAAGGTCGACTGCTTCCTGGTTTGTCTGTGGTAGCGACCATCGATAAACGAGGCTAGACCATGAGTAACGCTGGTGTTGTCACCCACACTAATGATGATGGCGAGGTTTCAAGACGTCATTGGATCGCCCTATTTGGCGGTTTGATTGGCGCGTTTATGGCGATTTTGGATATTCAGATCACCAACTCGTCTCTCAAAGATATTCAAGGTGCGCTATCTGCCACCTTAGATGAAAGCTCGTGGATCTCTACGTCTTATCTAGTCGCAGAGATGATTGCTATCCCACTCAGTGGTTGGCTTTCTAAAGCGCTTGGTAAACGTCGTTATATTACGTGGACGACGGCCATCTTCACCATTTCATCTTTACTGTGTTCATTCTCTTGGAATATGACCTCGATGATCGTGTTCCGTGCAATGCAAGGTTTTAGTGGTGGTGCTTTAATCCCTCTTGCTTTCTCGCTAGTGATTCAGCTTTTGCCTGTCAACAAGCGTGCCGTGGGTATGGCATTGTTCGGCGTAACGGCGACATTTGCTCCGTCAATCGGCCCAACGTTTGGTGGCTGGTTGACCGAAAACTTCTCGTGGCACTATATTTTCTACATCAATATCCCACCCGCTCTACTCGTGATCACCATGATCCGATATGGCTTGGATGATGAAAAGCTCGACCTTGGCACACTGAAAAAAGCTGACTGGTTTGGTATCGCGACCATGGCATTAGGGCTCGGTTGTTTGGAAGTGGTGCTAGAAGAAGGTAACCGTGAAGAGTGGTTCAGTTCGAGCTTTATCATTGGCCTAAGTATTGTGTCTGCAGTGAGTTTGGTTTACTTCGTGATAAACGAACTCCAACACAAAAAGCCACTGGTGAATTTGCGGCTATTGCGGGATGGGCAATTTGCTATGTCTTGTATCGCCTATTTGATTCTAGGGATGGCATTGCTCGGCTCTATCTATGTGCTACCAATGTATCTCACTCAAATCCAACAATACAATGCGATGGAGATTGGTGAAGTCTTGATGTGGATGGGTTTCCCACAGTTGTTGATATTCCCAATCGTTCCTAAGCTGACCCAAATCATTAAGCCTAAGTACTTGGTTACTTTTGGTTTCGCGATGTTTGGCTTCAGTTGTTACGTGAACACGCATATGACGATTGATTTTGGTGGTCAACAGTTGATCTTGTCTATGGTCCTTCGTGCTATCGGTAGCCCGTTTATTATGGTTCCGCTGTCTTTGGTTGCGATGAAAAACATCAGCAAAATGGACACGCCTGACGCTTCGACCTTAACCAACGTAATGCGTAATTTGGGTGGCGCGTTCAGTATTGCGATTATCGCTACGCTATTGGATAACAAAACCCGTGAGCATCTTGCACACATCAAAGAGTCGCTACCTTCAGTGAGTCAGTTAGGTTGGCAAACTCTCAAAAATCAACAAGCGTTCTTTATCCAATCTGGCAGTGATGCCGCGACAGCGATGCAACAAGCGCAAGCTAGCCTACTTGGCACAATGCAACGTGACGCTGCCATTATGGCTTACAACGATGTGTTCTTAATGATGACGGCGTTCTTGGCTCTAGCTGCAGTATTGATTCTAAATATGCGTGATTAGCGCAGAGTTTTATTTAATAGAGCTTCAAGAAAAGAACAACATTTCGAATAACAAATCGAACAATTAAACTGAGAGGTATGCTTATCGGCTTGCCTCTTTTTTTATTTCTAAAACACGTATAACCCAACGAAAATCAAGTAAAAGTCACCTGCGTTAGAAGGATTTCATAAATGTTTTAATTACCAATAGTTTATTGAGTATTTTTATGTGATATAGGCACCTTGACAATGTGCAACCTGACACCTAAATTAAAGATAATATTTGGTATTGAGGAAAATGGATTTGACCTTACCAACAGACCTTCGGATTTTGATTGTCGACGACTCCAAGAGTGCAACTATTCTTATAAAGCAGCAACTCTCGAGCTTGGGCATTGCACATGATTGCATCTTTATTGCGACCGACTATCGACAAGCAATTAAAGCGGTCGAGACGCACTCTTTTCATGTACTCCTCATTGACTACCACTTAGAACAGTCTTTTACTGGCTTTGAGCTGTTGGGGATTCTGTATCGAAACAGGCTCATCGATCATACGGTGGCGACAATCTTGCTCTCTGGGGATATGCGTCAAGAAACGGTATTAACTGCCCTTTCAGGCGAGGCACACCATTTCGTTTCTAAACCGATTCATACTCAGAGGTTAGGTAAAAAGATCCAAAGTGCTGTGTCCGTCTCGAAGAAGCTGACACAACTGAACGAGTTATATCCAATCACCAGTCAGGAGAAATTGGCTCAAGCATTAGCGGTCTCGCCTAATGGCACTAGCGTTCAATTCGAAGCGACACTGATTGAACATTTAATTTCAGGTAAGAAATGGCAATTACTCTCTAGCGTCATTAACCACTCGAAAACCAACATGCACCCGACAAAACTGGTTGCTGAAGCTCTGATTCTCGACAGTTTAGGAAAACAGGAGCTAGCCATAGATAAGCTCCACAACTTTCTGATCGCGCAGCCACTCTCATTGAGCGTCATTGACTGCTTAAGCTGTATCTACGAAAAACATAAGATGCTGCTTCCTGCTCTGAAATTAGCGATTCGTGCATTTGAGATGACACCAAGTATCAGCCATCGTGCAATCAGGGCGATTGACTTGGCTGAGAACGTAGACAACACACGTATGATCATAAAGTTAGGTGAGATGTATGCTACCCATATTTCAGCTGCTGACATTGATGTCATTCACTCCATTTGTGCGCACTTTAATTCGTTAAAAGCGACTTATCAGCGCGAGACGCAACTAAAGTACAAACGTATTTTGCTTGAGCACGCCAACCAATTCACCGAGTTAGTAAACCTGAAACTTCCGGTAAAACAACAGCAGCAGGTTTTGGCCAGCCTTGCCCTGTTTCAGAGCAGTATCTTGCTCATTGAAAATAGCCCTCAGGTTGCCCACAAAAAAGTGATTAGAGCTTCAACGCTGTTAGCGAATAATTTCCACAGCCAACCAACTTACTTGCTCGCTCAACTATTACCACTGCTCGTCCATTTTGGGGAATACTCTCTTTATCACTTAACAGTGGAGTGTCTAAAATCTCGTGGAGAAGCAGTAAACCACAAACTTGAGTCCAAAAATGTCGACCCTTCAACTTGTATAAACATTGAAAACTTTGGGTCGATCCAGGAATTAAAGGACTACATTCACAGTTACCCATATTCAGTTGCCGCCAAACTTGACTATATATACGCCGTCCATAAAGCTCATATAGATGAAAAACTTAGCGACGACTATTTAAGAGAAATTTTACAGTTAGAACTTCCTCCAAAATGGAATCAATGGATTAGTGATTCATTAAGAGCTGGTTTTTCGAGTAAGCCGCCTAGCCCATTTTCAACATACAGCCAACAGGAGTCTATATGCTAGATATCGATGCCTTAAATGCCTACTTAGATAATGACAGAGAAATAATCTTCGCTGTATTGTCTGTGTATCAAGAAGACCATGGCAATTCATTAGAAGAGATACAAGAACTGGTACAGCAACAAGATTGGGGCAAGCTTCATTTTATCGTACATACATTAAAAGGCATATTGGCCAGCTTCGGCGAGGAAACAGCTACAGCCGCCTTAGAAAGAGTCGAGCAAAACACATCCAATAAACTAGCACCTCAAACGGATGACCTTTCGGTTATCTATAGCGAAGTAAAAATCATCAATCAACAAATCGATGATGTACTCAGCACTTATTAATCGATAGAACTAAGAGTTACGTGGTGAAACTTAGTAGCCAAAGGAGTTGAGGTACTTGGAAACATTGAACCTCGACTCTTGTCATTTTTCTCATCATTTTCCCTCTCAATTATAGTTCTAACCCACACCTATAAATTCACGTCATTTATCTAGATAAACCAATGCATAACACATGCTTTATAAACTAGCCGCCTTAATGTTTTAAATGAAAAATCAACATACTTGATGAGATGCAAAATAGTTAAACATTTGTAGATCTTTTTGTGACATAAACATACGAAATTGCATTTTATTTATTGGTAAAGAAGGAACTGTTATCTACACTCTAGTGAAACCAAGCGTTAATCACTTGGTGGCATAATAATAAAATATAAAATAAAACGTTCAGTCGGCTAAAAAAGGACAAGGAAATGAACAATGACAGTTTTGCTGCGTTTCAGGGGCTCACGGATGACACACCCACTAAAGAATCATTTTCTACCACTGCAGAACCTTATGCTCGCTATCTAAAGGATATTGTGGGGATTGATTTGCTGTCGCGTGAAGATGAGGTGTATTACGCAAAATTGAATCGCGCGGGTGACAAACATGCACGTGACATCATGATCGAATCAAACCTGCGACTTGTTGTAAAAATCGCAAAGAGCTACCTAAAACGTAAAGGCAATAACTTCACCCTGCTCGACCTGATTGAAGAAGGTAACATTGGCTTGATTAAGGCAATCGATAAATACGATCCAGAACCCGGTTATCGCTTTTCGACTTACGCCGTATGGTGGATTCGAGAGAATATTGAAGCGGCATTGATGAATAAAGGTCGTACTGTCCGATTGCCCGCCCACGTATGCAAAGAAATAAATAGCCTCGCGTCCAAGAAGCTCGATGTAAGTAAAAAAATGAGTAAAGAAATTTCTATTTCAGAGTTGTCAGACAGCTCTGGCGTTAAGGCAAAACGTGTCGACCAACTCGTGGCGCTTAGCGGGTTTATTGACGTGACAACAACGGTTGGTATCAGCCACGCACCAATAGTACTTGAACAGTGTGAAAGTGAGTATATCCCTGACCCGCAAAAAGATTGTGAAGATCAGTCTTTTACCCAAGCTCTAGAGCAAATAATAAACACACTGCCACCCAAATTACAGAAGGTTCTCATTCACCGTTTTGGTTTCTTTGATAACAAGGTGAAAACACTGTCTGAGGTGGGACAAATGCAAGATGTGAATGTTTCTAATGAGCGTGTTAGACAAATGCAGAAAGAAGCAGTCGAGAGAATTCAAAAACGACTCAAATTTGATGGTTGGGTCTAAATAGCTAAATAGACATTTAAAGAACAATCACAAGGGTGAGCCTCAAAAGCTTGCCCTTTTTGTTTGCCTGCTTTCTTAGCAAACTTGAGTCATCATAGCTCTCAAAACAAGCAATCATGGTCAGCGAATCCAGGCTGCGTTTAATCACCTTAACGAAGTACCTCTTTCGCTGCGTAGAATGAGGTAATTAACATAGGTGGTTTCAAGGCAATCTTGCTCCCACAAAGATAGGATACGCTTAGTGGCAAAGTAATAGTCTTTGTTCCTCAATAACATGCCAACCGTGCGGCTAAGTTTTTCAAATCGCACTTGGTCGCTTGCCGAAATGTAATCGTCATCACTTTGAATAATGGGAGCCAAACCATCGGCAAACCAATTATTTAGAATTTCTCGCATCTCCAATTCAGACTCAGGTACATCCACACTCGACAACTCACGATGTTGAGGTGGTGGTACGATGTATCTCGACGCTTGTGGCGAACTGACATAACGATACATGTCGTCCCTCCTTTCTAACTAACTCTTCTAATAATTAAGGACATTTTTATCTGTTCTCAAGTTTATTTAGCGAAACAAAACAAATAAAAAAGCCATGCATCAATGACTCTACATGGCTTTAATGAGGGCAACTTTACGCTGCCCGATCTACTTGTTGGTTTAGACTAAATGTCGGTTCAGACTAAAACTAAGCCCTCTCGATTAAATCGAGCTTTGGTCGAAGTCGTTGCCTTGATCGGTTCCAGTTTGAGAATCTGAATCGAAGCTTCCAGAGTCGTCCGTGAAGTCAACACCTTGATCTTGACCACCTGAACTTGTCCAGTCGCTGCCACCAGATTCCATACCTGCCATGTCTGGTTGCTGCTCTTGAGTAGAACCTTGCATGGTGTATTGGTCATCGACCTCAACCTCAACAGAACCGTTAGCACCGTCTATTGAACTACCCAATTCGTCGTAACCTTGGAATTGGATCTCGCTAGTACCTTCGTAACCTTCTGGTAGTTCGACAGATACAGGCTGCTCTAGGTTGCCACTGATTGTGAAGCTACCATCACCGTTATCCAGTGCGTTGCTCACAGTAGCGCCCTCAGGTAAGCCAGACATATCAGCGTAATCAACCGATTCGTTACCACTTACCTCATCTGGAATCGAGATAGAGATGGTATCACCCGGTGCCGCGGTTACATCTACTGTACTGTCTTCAGTTTCAGCATCTTGAGCTTGGTCATCAGCTTGTTGAGCCACTTCCACTTGTTGCTCTTCTGTTGCCTGAGCAGCTTGAACTTGTGGTTCATCACTTTGTACTGAATCATCGGCTACTTGGATACTTAAGCTGTGACTTGATACTTCACCGCCGTCGTTAACTTCAACATTCATCGCTAAGTTGCCATCGAAGTCTTCGTTCGGCCAGTAAGTCCACTCACCTTCACCTGATTCGGCAAAGAAGCCAGCATCGTTCGCGTCTGCAACATCAACAACTTGTGCAGAATCACTCACGCCCAACTCATCCACCAGCTGTGCATCCGTGATAGTTAGTGAACCATCATCAGCTAAGGCATAACCTTCACTCGCCGCTGCTTCATCACCACCTTGGATATCCACATTGAAGAAGCTTTCGATGCGGTTTTCACCATCGGTCGCTATAAACCCAACTTGAACATCGCCGGTGTAGTCTTCAGCAGGTGTGAATTGATAGTTACCTTGGTTATCGCTCTCAATTACACCCTGACCTTCCATCAAGCTTACTGACTCAATGCTCAAGCTATCGCCTTCTGCATCGCTCAGGTTCGCTAACATGTCTTCATCAGTGAACGACAAGGTTGCATCCGCTGCGATTTCCGTCGTCGTGATGCTGTTAACTTCTGGTGCAGCATTCTCTTGCGAGTCGCCTTCTTTCACGACCACGCCAGTTTGCTCATCATGAAGCACGCCATCTTTATCAACCACGTAAGCTATATCTGCTTCGCCAGTAAAGCCTGGTGCTGGTGTGAACGTCCAAGTGCCATCGCCATTATCGACAATCTCACCTTGGCTGCGGTCGGCAAGATGAACCAATTTCACTTCATCATCGCTGTCAGCATCCACATTCTCAGCCAAACCGATTAGGTCGTCCGCCGTTAGGATGATGGAATCACCCGCTACGGTTTCGAAATCACCAGAATCGATGCCATCTTCAAACGCTTCCGGCTCATCTCCGTAATCAACCGTTGTTGCGCTAACCGTTACGAAGAACTCACCATGGAAGTCTTCAGGCGGCGTCATTTGAATGTTTGAGATATCCCAGTCGAACAGGTCGATGTATTGACCCGGCTCAGTGATCATCACGGTATTCACACCATCTGTTACCTCGAATCCAACAGGGAAACCTGTCATCACTAGGTTACTTAGCGTTTCTGAATCATCGACTAGTCCAACATTCAATCCTAAGTGACCGGTTTCATCTTCACCGAACACTAATGGACCGTCATGGTCAGTTGAAATAACCGCGCCATCTGCGACAGGACGTACGTACACTGGAACATCGAGAACGGTTTCAAACTCACCATCACTCACGACAACTTGTAGGTCAGAGACGCCTGCAAAGTCGCCTGTTGGTGTGAATGTCCAAGTACCATCACCGTTGTCTGTTACTTCACCACCATCTTCACCGTCTGCGGTAATAATGCGTGAAACAACAAGGTCAGCGGTATCAATGTCACCGAACAGGTTCATCAAGTCGCCAGCATCGAAGGTGAACGCGCCATCTTCATTTGTGGTCATCATTGCGTTACCGACGTTAAACGGTGCGTCGTTAACAGGAATGACATCCACATTCAGCGACCCATCAACCACTTCTTCACCGTCAGTCGCTTGATAACCCAGTTCTACTAAGCCATTAAAGTCTTGAGTAGTCACTAAGTGATACATGCCGTCTGGTTGCTGAGTTAAGGTCGCATTCGCTGGAGCTCGAACTGTGATGCTTTCAATGCTGATCTCATCGCCATCAAGGTCTGTAACTTGATCCGCGATGTAAGCAGGGTCAATCACCATGACCACATCTTCTTCGCCTTGCATCTCAATCATTGGTGCTTCAGGTGCATCGTTCACTGGCGTGACATCGATGTTACCGTCGACTGAAATTGTCTCTTGGCCATCACTAACGTTAAACGTCATTGGCACATCGCCATTGAAGTTTTCGTTTGGTGTAAATGACCAAGTACCATCTTCGTTGTCTAGCAACTCACCCAAGCTAGGGTCGATTTGTAGACCCGAAGCTGACAGCTCATCTGCGGTGTTATCGATGTCGGTAGCTTGAGCTAACAACATGTCTTGTGTGATTAGAATGGTGCTGTCTTCGGCTGTGGTTAGTTCCACTTCCTCAGACTCTGGTCCATCGTTCACAGCCAGAACTTCGATACCTGCCGTTGTTGTTGCAGTTGCACCGTCATCATCGGTCACGACCACATCTAGGCTGATATCACCGTTAAAGTTCTCGTTTGGCGTGAAGGTCACAGACCCATTATCGTTTTGAACCAAGGTGCCGTCAGAGCCTGAGTAAGTCACGCTTTCAAGCGACACTTCACCATCAACGTCAGAGCTATTAGCAATCAACTGTTCAGGGCTAATGTTAATCGTGCCATCTTCATTCATTTGATAAGACGTAGAACCCGCAACCGGCGCATCATTCACATCCGTTACGGTCACATCAATATTGGCATCGACTGTCTCAGTGCCATCAAACACTGTGAAGCCAAGGTTTACATCACCATTGAAGTTCTCGTTGGGCGCAAAGCTGTAAGTGCCATCACCGTTATCCGTGAACACACCTTCTGCGCCCGTGTAAGACACATCCGAGATAGACAGGTCATCTCCGTCGATGTCTGCAGCGCCTGCTAGTAGATCTGCATCCGTGAAGATTAGCGTTCCATCTTCCTCAACTGTGAAGCTTTGGTCAGCGGCTGTCGGTAAGTCATTGACTGGGTTAACCGTTAGGTCGACGCCTGCTTGAACAGTTTCAAGACCATCTGACACATCGAAGCTTAGGTCTATGTCGCCGTTGAAGTCAGCATCCGGTGTGATAGTAAATGAACCATCATCATTCGCTGTTACAGTCGCATTGTCTCCTGCAGATAGGTTACTTGCGGTCAGTGCATCACCATCGACATCTGATGCGTTAGCCAGTAACTGCTCTTGAGATAACGTAATTGAACCGTCTTCATCAACCGAGTAAGCCACGTTTCCAGCCACTGGTGCGTCGTTAACTGCAATAACTTCAATACCAGCGGTGGTTTGAGCCGTTGCACCGTCGTCATCAATAACCGTCACGTCAAGGTTGATGTCGCCGTTAAAGTTTTCGTTTGGTGCGAACGTTACCGAACCATCTTCATTTTGAACCAAGATACCGTCTGCACCTGAGTAGCTCACGCTATCAAGCGACACTTCCCCGTCCACATCAGAGCTATTAGCAATCAACTGCTCAGGGCTCAATGTGATGGTGCCATCTTCGTTCATTTGGTAAGACGTTGCGCCTGCCACTGGTGCATCGTTAACGTCTGTTACCGTTACGTCGATATTTGCATCAACCGTCTCTGTACCGTCAGATACTGAGAAGTCCAAACTTACGTCACCATTGAAGTTCTCGTTCGGTGCAAAGGTGTAAGTGCCATCGCCATTGTCGGTGAACACACCCTCTGCTCCAGTGTAAGACACATCGGCAACTGAAAGCTCGTCACCATCAATATCAGAGGCACCCGCTAGCAGTTGATCGTCTGTAAAGGTAAGTGAACCATCTTCTTCAATGGTGTAAGCGACATCTTCTACAACCGCAATGTCATTCACTGGATTCACAGTAAGGTCGGCCGTTGCAACAACCGTTTCAGTACCATCAGAAAGGTCGAAGCTAAGGTCAATATCGCCATTAAAGTCGGCATCCGGGGTAATGGTAAATGAACCATCATCGTTTGCCGTAACGGTAGCGTTATCACCTGCGGTTAGGTTGGCAGCGGTAAGATCATCGCCGTCCACATCCGATGCTTGAGCAAGCAGCTGCTCTTGGCTTAGTGTGATTGAACCATCTTCATCCACTGAGTAAGCCAAGTCACCTGACACTGGCGCGTCGTTAACCGCGATAACTTCAATACCCGCAGTGGTTTCAGCCGTTGCACCCTCTTCATCAGCAACGGTGACATCTAGGCTGACATTGCCGTTAAAGTTTTCATTTGGTGCGAAGCTGTAAGTACCATCACCATTGTCAGTAAAGATACCGTCTGCGCCTGAGTAGGAAACGTCGCTAACGGATACATCACCTTCAATGTCTGAGCTGTTCGCAAGAAGCTGTGCTTCAGAGACGGTAATCACGTTATCTTCGTCAACGCTGTAGGTCGTTGAACCTGCAACCGGCAAGTCATTGACAGCAATGACGTCGATACCTGCGGTTGTTTCAGCGGTTGCGCCATCTTCATCCATAACAGAGACATCAAGACTGATGTCACCGTTAAAGTTTTCGTTTGGAGCAAAGGTGTAAGTACCATCACCATTATCAGTGAATACACCATCAGTGCCGCTGTAGCTTACATCGCTGACAAACACTTCCCCTTCAACATCCGAGCTATTCGCCAGAAGTTGTGCATCGCTTAGCGTAATACTGCCGTCTTCTTCAACGCTGTAAGTTGTAGAACCTGCTACCGGTACGTCGTTGATTGGAACCACTTGAACATCAATATTCGCCGATACAACATCTGTACCATCGCTCACATCGTAAGTTAGGTCGACATTACCATTGAAGTTCTCGTTTGGAGCAAAGGTATAAGTACCGTCGCCGTTATCCGTGAACACACCGTCTGCGCCTTCGTAGTTAACCGACTCGACAGAAAGATCATCGCCGTCAATATCCGTTGCACCAGTCAGTAGCTGTTCATCGGTAAAGGTCAGCGAGCCATCTTCATTAATGGTGTAGTCGTGGTCGTAAATTACAGAAAGGTCGTTAACTGCTGTTACGGTCACGTCTAGTTCCGTAGGCGCAACCCCACCGTTGCCATCGTCTACGTTGTAGCTAATCGAGAATTCACCATTGAAGTTCTCTTCCGGTGTAATGGTGTAAGTACCATCACCATTGTCAGTGATAAGAGCGTTCTCAATGGAAACATCTCCAACACTTGGTTCGTTTCCACCCGTATCACCAGAGTCATCACCTTCATCGCCCGTTAGCAATTCAGAGATATCAATGCCGTTTTCATTCGCGAGCGCTTCTTCTGCCGTTGGTAAATCAAACGCATTCTCGCTGCCTACATCTTGGCTTGGAACAATAACGCCATTCACGATATCAAATACATGCCAATGGTCACCTGATGGGTTATCGGATAAATCAGGGCTAAAGGTTTCAACCAATGTATCGCCTACAAACACCTGAACTTGTACATCTTCAACACCATCTACATCCCAACTTCTGCTGGTGTAGTTGTGTACTGAATAGTGCATGTCAGCATCTTGATAATTTGGAATAGTGATGGTTTCAGGGCCGCCACCATTTGTGTCATCTACATCTTGTTGAACAATGTTACCTTCACCCAAATCATGGCTCATGTCGCGATAGTAAATATGGTCTAGCTCATTGCCATTCTCTGTATCGTAGAGCCATAGATGGTTGTCCATATCACGTGGGCTTTCACCCCATGTGACCACGATACGCATATCTGTTTCTTCAAGTACTTCAGATATTGCAGTTACGCCACCGTTGGTATCTTCACCAGCTGGAACTAGGAAGCTGCTAGTAATAGAGCCTTCTTGTTCAATAGTAACAGTACCTTGGTCGACAACAGGACCGCTCACAGAGTAGTTACCTGATTGATCCGTCACCGTGGTGTAAGAGTGACCCGCGTTGTCGGTTAACGTCACATCCGCACCTGCGATTGGATTGCCGGTTTCAGCATCCAACACGGTACCGGTTACGGTTGTTTCATCGCCCGGCTCTCCGATAATTGCAGTCATGTCATCGTCTTCGATGTCAGTCGCGAATTGTAGGAGCTCTTCTTGAGTGATTGTGTATGAACCATCTTCTTCTATGGTTATCGCCACATCAGCAGAAACAATTGGCGCGTCGTTAACTGGGTCAACGGTTAAGCCCAAGTTAGCGGCAATTGGTGTGTCGCCATCGTTGATGCTGTAGGCAACATCGATGTAGCCATTGAAGTTCTCGCTTGGAGTGATTGAGAACGTGCCATCGCCGTTATCGACAATCGTTGCATCGTCACCCACTAAGGTTAAGTCGGAAGCGACAAGGTCATCACCTTCAATATCTGCGGCATTCGCAAGTAGCTGCTCCTGCGTGATAGTGATGGTGTTGTCTTCATCAACATTGGCATAAACATCGTCGTTAGTTGGCAGGTCATTAACAGGGTTAACCGTCAGATCGGCATTCGCCACAATCGACTCAGTACCGTCCGAAATATCAAAGCTTAGGTCGATATCGCCATTGAAGTTAGCATCTGGCGTTACCGTAAAGGTGCCATCGCCATTATCAACAACGGTTGCATTATCACCTGCGCTTAAGTTGCTTGCGGTCAGATCATCACCATCCACATCCGAGGCTTGAGATAGCAATTGCTCTTGAGTCAGAGTAATCGAACCATCTTCATCAATGCTGTATGACAAGTCACCCGATACTGGTGGATCGTTAATTGGAAGCACATCAATGCTTGCCGTTGTAGCTGTCGTTGCGCCATCCTCATCGGTCACCACGACATCAAGGCTAACATCTCCGTCGAAGTTTGCGTTCGGCGCGAAGCTGAATGTTCCATCGCCATTATCAGTAAAGATGCCGTCAGCGCCTGTGTAGTTAACGCTATCAATCGCCACTTCACCTTCAATATCAGAAGAGTTCGCCAACAGTTGCTCTGCACTGATGGTGATAACTTCATCTTCGTTCACTGAGTAGCTGGTAGAACCTGCGATTGGCGGATCGTTAACCTCAAGTACGGTGATTCCCGCGGTGGTCGCTTCTGTTGCCCCTTCTTCATCGGTAACAACAACCGCTAAACTCACATCACCATTGAAGTTCTCGTTTGGAGAGAAGGT
This sequence comes from Vibrio sp. 10N.247.310.17, assembly GCF_041466605.1. Taxonomy (NCBI): domain Bacteria; kingdom Pseudomonadati; phylum Pseudomonadota; class Gammaproteobacteria; order Vibrionales; family Vibrionaceae; genus Vibrio; species Vibrio sp. 10N.247.310.17. Next base: position 37,570 of record NZ_JBFSTC010000002.1, read on the forward strand.
GTAAGTGCCGTCACCGTTGTCTTCGAACACACCATCACTGCCAGTGTAAGTCACGCTATCAATCGCAACCTCACCTTCAACATCTGAAGAGTTGGCTAATAGCTGTTCGTTACTGATCGTGATTGAGTTGTCTTCATGCACAGTGTAAGACGTGCTGCCCGCCACTGGTGGATCGTTCTCAGGCGTCACGCTCACATCGATGTTCGCTTGAACCGTATCCGTGCCATCTGACACATCAAAGCTGAAGTTCACATCACCATTGAAGTTCTCGTTTGGCGCAAAGCTGTAGCTTCCGTCGCCATTATCAGTAAGAACGCCATCAGGACCCGTGTATGTCACACCTTCTACCGTTAAGTCATCACCTTCAACATCCGTTGCACCCGTTAACAGGTCAGCGTCAGAGAAGTTAAGAACCCCATCTTCACCAATAGTGAATGCTTGGTCTTGTGGCTCTGGCGCATCATTGACAGGTGTTACTGTCAAATCTAGGCCTGCAGCGACCATGTCTTCCCCATCGGTTACATCGTAACTAAATTCGATATTACCGTTGAAGTTTTCGCTCGGTGTAATGGTGAAACTGCCATCGTCGTTCATTTGAACGGTCGCATTTTCATCATTGGTGGTTAGATTGATTGCTGATAGGTCATCGCCATCAATGTCGACAGCGTGCTCTAGCAACTGTTCTTGAGTTAGCGTGATGCTGTTATCTTCGGCTGTAACGGCACTAATATCACCGTCAACTTCTGGAGCATCGTTCGCTGGCGAGATGTGAATCGTCACATCTTGTGTTGCCGTTGCGGTAGTGCCCGTATCAACATCAGTCGATGTCGCATTCACGGTTAGAACCACATCACCATTGAAGTCACCTGAAGGAATAAACTCTAGCCCTTCTAGCTCGCCTGGTTGCAATGACCAAGTGCCATCACCGTTATCGATACCTGCAGAAAGCGAGCTGCCTTCTGGCACGTCTTCAATCAAGATAGCAAGGTTTTCTGAGCCATCGGTATCGGTTAGAGCGGCATCAATATCGAGTGGTACAGGTGTATCTTCGGTACCAATGATTTGGTATTCCGCGTCAGACACTGTGATTTCGATGTTGTCGATACCAAACGATTCGTCATTAACGCTTTGATTCAGGGTTGAACCGAAGCCAAGTTCAAGTTGGCCGTCTTCTACTGGTACCGTTAGGTTGATTTGGTGTGCTTGGTCATTCCAACCACTGAAGCCCTCACCTTGCGACACGCCGTGAACCACTTCGCCGACTTCATTACCCTCTGAGTCGTAAAGCGTTGTAGTGCCATCTTGAGTACGGAACGCAGAATTATCTAATGTCGTTAGCTCTTCGCCACCAACAAAGATTTGGAACGACTCACCATCCCAAGAATCGATTTCGTAGAAGCTAAACGAGATATTAACTTCGCTCACATCACTTGGAATGTCGTAAGTTTTGCTGACGGCTTCATCACCGCCCGTTCCACCAATACGACCTAGCATGTCACCCGACTCGAAGCCTTGTGAGCTTTCAGTACCGGTATTCCAGCCGTTTGAGCCAGACTCGAAGTTGTCTGAAACAATCACTAGGTCAGACGCAATCGACAGCTCTGGCATATCAACCACAGATTGAACATCAATTGTCGCTTCTGCTGGTACTGTCGCTGTACCGTCATTCACGTCGAACGTCACATTTACATTGCCGTCGAAGTTTTCATTCGGTGCGAATGTGTAAGTACCGTCGCCGTTATCAACCAAAGTACCGCTATCTGAAGCCACATTTTCAACCGATAGGTTATCGCCATCAATGTCGCCCGCATTTTGCAGCAGTTGCTCTTCTGTGAAGGTAAAGCTGGTGTCTTCTTGAGTCACAAATTGTGGCTCACCTACTGTTGGCAAGTCATTAACTGGGTTAACCGTTAGGTCAGCTGTTGCTTGAAGCGTCGCATCACCATCGGTAATGTCGAAGTTCAAATCAATGTCGCCATTGAAGTTAGCATCTGGCGTGATAGTGAAACTACCATCATCGTTTGCAGTAACTGTCGCATCACCACCAACGGTCAGGTTAGCCGCTGTTAAGTCATCGCCATCCACATCACTCGCTTGAGCAAGTAATTGCTCTTGGCTCAGGGTAATTGAACCATCTTCGTCCACGCTGTACGCCAAGTCGCCCGATACCGGAGCATCGTTAACAGGCAGAACATCAATGCTTGCGTTGGTCGCTACGGTTGCGCCTTCTTCATCAGTAACGACAACATCAAGGCTTACATCGCCATCGAAGTTAGCGTTTGGTGCGAAGCTGAATGTGCCATCACCATTGTCGGTAAAGATACCGTCTGAGCCTGTGTAGTTAACGCTATCAATCGCCACTTCACCTTCGATATCAGAAGCGTTCGCCAACAGTTGCTCTGAACTGATGGTGATAACTTCGTCCTCGTTGACTGAGTAGCTGGTTGAGCCTGCGATTGGTGGATCGTTCACCTCAAGTACAGTAATACCCGCGGTGGTCGATTCAGTTGCACCCTCTTCATCGGTAACGACAACATCAAGGCTAACTTCGCCGTTGAAGTTTTCGTTTGGTGAGAAGGTGTAAGTACCGTCACCGTTGTCTTCAAAGACACCATCAGCGCCAGTGTAAGTCACGCTATCGACTGCCACATCACCTTCAATGTCCGAAGTGTTAGCAAGTAACTGTTCGTCGCTGATGGTAATTGAGTTGTCTTCATGAACGGTGTAAGACGTGCTACCTGCAACCGGTGGATCGTTCTCTGGTGTCACGCTGACATCAATGTTGGCTTGAACCGTATCCGTGCCATCTGACACATCAAAACTGAAGTTCACATCACCATTGAAGTTCTCGTTTGGCGCAAAGCTGTAGCTTCCATCGCCATTATCAGTAAGAACACCATCAGCGCCCGTGTAGAGCACGTTTTCAATCGACAGTTCATCACCATCAATATCTGACGCGCCTGCAAGTAGGTCAGCATCGGTGAAGAGTAACGTACCGTCTTCTTCAATCGTGAACTGTTGATCTTGCGCTTGTGGCAAGTCATTCAACGGGTTCACTGTGATATCAAGACCGACTTGAACCTCACCACCATCGTTATCGATGATATCGAAACTCAGGTCTAGGTCGCCGTTGTAATCAGCGTCTGGTGTAATGGTGTAGCTACCATCGTCGTTTTGTTGGATGGTTGCATTTTCATCGGTCGAAAGGTTAATAGCTTCTAGGTTTTCGCTATCAATATCACCAGCTCGCGCCAGTAACTGCTCTTGGCTTAGTGTGATTAAGCTGTCTTCGTTGATGGTGTAAGCCAAATCGCCCGATACTGGTGGATCGTTAATTGGCAGTACATCAACATTAATCTGTGTCTCTACCGTCGCACCATCTTCATCTTGAATGGTCACACCCAATTGAACCTGACCATTAAAGTTTTCATTGGGTGCAAAGCTGCATGTACCATCACCATTTACAGTGAAGATACCGTCAGAGCCATCGTAGTTAATGCCAACAAGTTCTACATCGCCTTCGATATCCGAAGCATTCACAAGAATCTGAGATTCACTGAACGTCAGAACCGAATCTTCATCAATGGTGTATGACGTTGGACCTGCGACCGGTGGATCATTCACTTCTAGAACGGTAATGCCCGCGGTGGTCTCATCAATCGAACCGTCTTCATCAGCAACAATAACGTCAAGGCTGATATCGCCACTGAAGTTTTCATTAGGAAGGAAGGTATAACTGCCGTCACCATTGTCTTGGAACACACCATCCGTACCACTGTAGGTCACGCTATCAACCGATACCGCACCTTCAACGTCAGAAGAGTTTGCTAACAATTGCTCATCAGAAATTGTGATAGCGTTGTCTTCATTGACCATGTACGAGGTAGAGCCAGCAACTGGCGGATCGTTCTCAGGTGTCACGCTCACATCAATATTTGCACTAACCGTTTCTGTGCCATCAGACACATCGAAGCCGAAGTTTACATCGCCATTGAAGTTTTCGTTTGGTGCAAAGGTATAAGTACCATCACCATGGTCCGTTAATACACCGTCACCGCCTGTGTAGCTGATGCCTTCTACGGTGAGGTCATCGCCATCGATATCGGTGGCATCAGTAAGCAGGTCAGCGTCAGTGAATTGGAGCGTACCGTCTTCTTCTACACTGAACTGTTGATCTTGAGGAACTGGCAGATCATTGATTGGATTAACAGTAAGATCGGCGGTTGCTTGAACCGTGTCAGTACCATCCGTGATGTTGAATTGGATATCAACGTCACCATTGAAGTTCGCATCAGGAACAATGGTGAAGCTACCATCATCATTAGCGGTTACCGTTGCGTTTCCATCAACCGTTAGGTCGCTCGCGGTTAGGTCTTCACCTTCAACATCGGACGCTTGAGACAACAACTGATCTTGGCTCAATGTGATTGAACCGTCTTCGTTAACGTTGTAAGCCAAATCACCCGAGACTGGTGCATCATTAATTGGCAGAACATCCACGTTGATGACCGTATCAACTTCTGCGCCGTCTTCATCACGAATAGTCACGTCAAGTTGAACTTGGCCATTAAAGTTCTCATTCGGTGCAAAGCTACAAGTCCCATCTCCATTGACTGAGAAGATGCCATCAGGGCCGTCGTAGCTAATGCCGACAAGCTCAACATCCCCTTCTAAATCAGAAGCATTCAGTAGCATTTGTGACTCACTGAAGGTCAGTACTGAGTCTTCATCAATGGTGTAAGACGTTGGGCCTGCGACTGGCGGATCATTCACTTCAAGTACGGTGATACCCGCAGTTGTCGCATCGGTTGCACCTTCTTCATCGGCAACCACTACATCTAGGGCAATTTCACCGCTGAAGTTCTCATTTGGCGAGAAGGTGTAAGTGCCATTACCGTTGATTTCAAGGACACCATCACTACCCGAGTAAGTCACGCTGTCTATCGATACATCACCTTCGATGTCTGAAGATGTTGCCAATAGTTGTGCATCAGAAATGGTAATCGAATTGTCTTCATTAACTGTGTAAGACGTAGAGCCAGCAACTGGCGGATCGTTCTCTGGAGTCACGCTAATATCAATGTTTGCAGACACCGTATCGGTGCCGTCTGAAACATCGAAACTAAAGTTTACGTCGCCATTGAAGTTTTCATTTGGCGCAAAGCTGTATGAGCCCCCACCCAGGTCAGTCAGTGCGCCATCAGTACCTTCATAACTGATACCTTCAACCGTCAGGTTATCACCTTCAACGTCTGTCGCACCTGTAAGCAGATCCGCGTCTGTGAACAGTAAAGTACCGTCTTCTGCAATACTGAACTGTTGATCTTGAGGCACTGGCAGATCATTAACTGGGTTAACAGTTAGGTCTGCGGAAGCTTGAACGGTATTGGTGCCATCAGAGATATCAAAACTGATATCAATGTCGCCATTGAAGTTCTCATCTGGCGTGATAGTGAAACTGCCATCATCGTTTTGAGTAACGGTTGCATCACCGCCAACTGTTAGGCTGCTGGCTGTCAGGTCATCGCCTTCAACGTCAGACGCTTGCGATAGAAGCTGCTCTTGGCTTAAACGGATAGAACCGTCTTCATCGATTGAGTATGCTAGGTCACCTGACACAGGCGCATCATCAACCGCTGTTACGCTCACATCGATGTTGGTAGAGACTGTATCGGTACCATCTGATACATCGAAACCGAAGTTTACGTCGCCATTAAAGTTTTCATTCGGTGCGAAGGTGTATGTGCCATTACCGTTGTCGGTAAGAATACCGTCGCCACCGTCGTAGGTCACACTTTCAATAGTAAGGTTGTCACCTTCAATGTCCGTCGCACCAGAAAGAAGATCAGCGTCGGTGAAGACAAGAGTTCCGTCTTCCTCTATTTCAAACGTTTTATCTTCTGGTACAGGTGCGTCATTAATAGGACGAACCGTTAAATCAATTGCACTACTTATGGTTTCTTGGCCGTCACTGATATCAAAAGTAAGGTCTAGCTCGCCATTAAAGTCAGCGGAAGGTACAACTGTGAATGTACCGTCACCATTATCTTGAACCGTTGCATCTGCGCCGACTTGAACATTTGAAGCAACAAGCTCATCACCATCAACATCACTTGCGTATTCGAGTAATTGTTCTTGAGTAAATGTTATGGAGCCATCTTCATCCATGATGTAAGCCAGATCTTGTTCAGCCTCTGGAGCATCATTTTCACTTTCCACTTTGATTTTGAACGTTTCACTTGTTGTCTCAGAATCAAAGTCATCTTCTACTTCACTGATGGTCTCTTCATCTGAAGCTTGAACATCAACGGCAAATGTCTCTTCGACTGTCTGTGAATCGAGGTCATCATCGACTTGTTGGCCATCAGATTCAGAAGATGTAGCACTCGGCGCTGCAGATGTACGTGCTGCTTGGCCTTGTTCTTCATTACCCTCAGCGTCGGCTCCACCTGTCGCAGCCTCTGCGTTATCGCCACCTACGGCTTGAGCGCCAGCACCTGCTCCGCCACCACTGCCAGCAGCATTATCCGAGCCAGCTTCCGAAGCCGCACCACCGACTACATTAGATTGAGCTGCATCTGAATCTCCATCGCTTTCTGGCGTCTCTTCTTGAACAGCCGCACCAGAAGCTGCTGCTTCTTCTGAATTACCAGCACCACTTGGATTGTCTTCCAACGCTTGGTTCACTTCGTCTGCCGCGTCGGTATTTTCAGCACCCGTCGCTACCGTCGACGCAATCGTGTTCTGTTGATTCTGCTGTTGGGAGGGCGTACCCGCGTCGTTCGTGTCCGTCTGTTCTACCGCGTCATTGAGATCTTCATTTTGGTTGTTTTGGTTATTTTCGCCTGCCATTACAGCCTCCGTTGCTACTAGCTAACTGATCGTATTTAGAGGCATTAAAGGACACCATTTTGAAAAACCAAGTTTTTATACAACTTTTTTCATATTTTTCTTTTTATGCATAAAGAAGTAAAAAAAATTTGAAAACTGCCTTTAAAGATCCTTAGTTATTGTGATTAAAGCAATTAAGGCAGTGGAATGATGATAGACATGACGAATTTATTGCGTTCAATCGACAACAACCACAAAGGGCTGCAATTGCTGCTAGGCGACTTTTATAAGGACTTTTCGGACGCACCGATGAACATAGAGATGCTTCATAAAGGTAATCGTTTTGATGAACTCAACAACTACTCTAAAAAATTGAAAACCATCTTAACTTTGTTATGCGACCAAGACCTGCCGCCCAAAATGGCCAAGTTGGAACATTTGAGTAAACACGAATTCCCTGCGCCGGAAGCGCTTTTAGAGGATGTAAAAACTGAACTACAAAACGTCAATAGACAAATCCATCACTTGTTGGATATTAAGGAAGTTGTAGATGACGAGTCATCGAGGTAGGTCATGAGCAATAACCAAATAGAGCATCACCTAAGAAAAGCGCTTGTTTCTAACAACGAGGCTTCCAAGGTCACAGCAGATGACACCATCGTGCTTGCAAGTGCGATGACTAGCGTTCACAAGACGTTACTCATCATTTTTCTACTTGCTTTGGTGGCTATCGCCGTAGCGTCACAAGCACGCATCGACATTGTCGTTTCTGTGCGTGGCGAGCTGTTACTAGAGTCTGATGTTGAGAAAGTTCAACATCTAGAAGGCGGTATTTTAGAAGAGCTGTTAGTGAGAAAAGGGGAAGTTGTGTATGAAGGCCAACCTATTGCTCGAATCCGCTCACTCGACCGTAACACCCAACTCGATACAGTGAACACCGAAATCATTCAGCTGGAACTCGATAAAATCCGTTATGAAAGCTTGCGTGACATGGTCGAACCAAACTTTGCTTCTTACATCGAAAAGTACCCAGAACAAGTTCAAGTCAACATGAATACGTGGCAGCAAGAGTTCTCGAAGAACCGCTCTAACGAAGAGCTGATCACTCACGATATTAAACACAAAAACTCTCTAATTGGATCAATGCTAAAGCGTCGCAAAAGCTCAGAGAACCAACTCTCACTCATTCGCAAACAACTCAACATCAAAAACACGCTTTATAAAGAAGAGATGGCGTCATATGTCGACGTTCTAAATATGAAAGTACAAGAATCCAATATGGTTCGTGAGATTGAAAACCTTGATGAGTCCGTCATGAATGAACGTTTCCAGCTCGACAAACTCGAGAAACAACATCGAGACTTGGTTGAGAACCGAAACTCTGAGTACCAAGCACAAATCATCCAGGCCAATAAAGACCTCAAACTAAAACGGATCTTACAACCACAGCACTCCGATAAGGTAGACCGACTCATAGTCTACTCACCAGTGGATGGTGTGGTCGACAAATTACACTTCAACTTCCGTTCTGCGGTAATACCACCCGGCGAGAGTATCGCTGATATTGCTCCAATCAATAACTCCCTACACGGTGAAGCGAAAATTCCGCGTAAAGACATGGGGTTTGTTGAAATTGGCCAGGCGGTAAAAGTAAAAATGGATACTTATAACTTCGCAAAATATGGATTTGTTGAGGGAACCATCGCCTCAATTAGCCGTTCATCATACGAAGAAGAAGATGCCGAATTCTATTTGGCAGAGATTGAGATTGATCGAAACTTTCTTGAACGAGGAGGCACTCAATACAAATTATCACCTTATATGGAATTTACCGCCGACGTAAAAACAGGCTCGCGTCGCGTGATCGAATACGCTGCAAAACCTGTGATGTCAGCCATCGAAGATGCATTCGATGAGAGGTAATCAATGAGCGGAAAACCTTCTTATAACATTTCCGTACCAGCTCTACGTCTGAGCATATTGTTCAGCGTAGTACTAGCGGCGCTCGCTTTCTATTTATACTTTTCTTGGTCAAAAGTAGATTCGGTTGCTCAAGTGCAAAGTGCCCCACTGCTCATACAAGCTCAGAAGCTTAATCAGACCATCGAACAAGATATTCAAACTCTACAGCAGTGCTTAAGTACCGACACTTGTGGTACTAACGAATTCAATCTAGTTAACTTGAAGCGTGAAATAGATGAATTTAGATCGCTAGCCTCTTTGAACAAAACTGAGTTCAGCTTGGTTGGCGCGACTGAATACACCCAACTTGAATTAGCTATCAATCGCTTTTCCGACAGCACTAAAACACGCAACGACGTACTCGACTTATACCTGTCACTGACCAACAACTACCTACAGATGGACGACAACTACCGCACCATGTTCAACAACCATGCGAGCGACTTGATGTCAGAGAAAAATGAGTTCTTTATCTGGTTGTTTATGGTGGTCGTGATACTGGCAGTAATCACGGTCCTATCGAACTCAGTTGCTATGTTGAAGCTGAAGAAATCCAGCTCTAATGAACGAGAAATCGACTATGAGTTCGATGCTCTCTATCAAGAGCTGAAACAACTCGACTTACAAAGACTCGAAGAGCTTCTGAATGAAGTGAGCATCAATCCGAAACAACGCCAGATCTACTCTCACCTCAAACTGATTTTCAGTAAATTGGAAGACCAAAAGCGCAATAACGATCTCTACAAACAGCTGTATGCGCTAATCGGCTATGAGATTCGCGGAATCACCAACACCATCAACGGTGGTGTCCAATATCTGGTTCAAGAAACCGATGAAAACGGCGTATTGATGGCGAAGGATATTACCTCAGCATGTAGTACGTTATCTGAGTTAGCAGAAAACTATAACCGTTTGATTTCACAGGGTACGGAAAGTAAGTCGAAGGAATTCTCTTTACTGAGCGTGTTGTCTGAATTGATGATTCATATCAGCGCCAAAGTTCAGAGGAACGAAGGTCAACTCGACTGCTTTATCTCTGATAATTTGCCGAACCGTGTGGAAGGCCAATCCACCAGCTTGTTCTGGATCTTGTTCCTGCAGCTTTCTAACGCCATCCAACTTAAATCAAACAAGAAGTTGTTCGTGACAATAGAGTCTGGCGCAGCTTCGGATATGGAAAATACACGTGTCACCATCAATCTGAATTTCCTTTCAACACTGGATGTCTCTGTCGCCAAGCTCAATAAGCTCCATTGGAGCGATCATAAACACCATACTGCTAACACAGACGACTTAGCGAAAAGCGTATTAAAAGATTACGGGTATTACGAAAGTCACTGGTTCCAATCGGGTACACAGGAACGTTTTCAGATCGAGCTTGATCTCAAGGCGAAGAATTTCCATACAGAGAAAACTCGCTTCGACGGCAAGCGTTTACTGCTTTGCGCCAATACACAAGTTCGTATAGATGTAATGAAGAAAATGCTCAGTAACTTGGGGCTTGATATCACTGAAATCCGCACTGCAAATGAGTTGTTTTCAGCGGCGAAGACCTTTGGTGAGTACGATGCCATCATGCTGACCGATACCTTTGAACCTAACAAGCTGCCATCACTGAGCAAAACGGTGAAATCTCAACTTAAGAATCATCCAAATACCAAGCTGTTGCTGTCAGTAACCAATACTCAGCATGCACAAGAGTGTCACAGCTTCGTCGATAAGATCATCAACTCCCCTGCGATTCCTTATGAGTTTATTCCGAACTTACTCACCATTATGGAAGCAGAAGCATCAGAAGAGCAGATGGAAAACAGTTCATTCCTTATCGTAGAGGATGACCGAGTTCAACAGATCTTACTTAAACGAATTTTAACCAAACAAGAGTATGAACCAGACACGGTTGGCGATGGTGCCGACGCAGTAGAGCACTTCATGAATAAACGTTCTGACATCATTTTCATGGACTGCATCATGCCAGGTATGGGCGGCATTGAAGCGACCAAACGCATTCGCCAGTTTGAACAAGAGAACGAGAAAAACCCTTGTACCATCATAGGGGCAACCGCATTGACCAGCAGTAACGAACACCAGGCTTGTATTGAAGCCGGAATGGATTACGTGATCAGCAAACCTTACAAAAGCGACCAAATCATCAAGGTGATCAACAAGTATGTGGCGGTACAGAAACTTAACTAGCAGCATTATGGCTGCGCTTGCATTCAGCACAACACCTTCAGTATCGGCGACGACCCTGCTTGAGGCGGTAGAACTCGGCCTGCAAAACAGCCTATCCCTTCGCGCCAGTGATAAAGGTGTGGAAGAGAACGAATACAACATTGGGATCAGCCGCTCTAAGTTTCTTCCTTCACTCAATGGTGCAGCTGATACTACATGGAATGAGAATGAAACCTTGTTATCGAGCGTGCCCGATGAAACCTCCAGCTATAACTCAAACAGCTACAGCCTTTCCCTTACCCAATCGATATTCAATCTTGGTGATATTTTTAAATATGGAACGGCAAAACTCGACTTCAATATTGAAGAAATTAAACACGAGAACAAAATCCAGAGCACTATCTCTGAAATCGGCTCTCAATACTTCGAGTATTTGAAAAACAATGCGCAAATAAAAGCGACCAAGGTAGAGCTTAAGTCGTCTGAGACTCGTGAACATCAGATGCGACGCAACGTAGAGTTGGGGAACACAGCCGCCAGCGAGCTGTACGAAGTTATCGCTCAGAAAGAAGGTGTGTCGAATCGATTAAGAACCTTGCAGAAAGATCGCCGTGTCATTCTCAACGGGCTATCCATTCAGATTCAGTACCCTATCACTCCATCACAGGATATATACGAAAGTGTGCCATTAAAAGAGATAAACGAAAGCGAACAACACTCAATCATGGATCAAGCGTTAAAGCTCAACAACGACTTACTAGTAGCCAAGAAAAACGTCGAGAGAAGCCGTAGAAGCTTAAAAGAGAGCGGTACAAACTTCTTACCTACCGTGTCACTCTCAGCCAGCTATCGTCACGATGACGCCAATAACTACGATAAAACCGACATCACAGCGACAGGCGAAAGCAACTCAACTAGCGTTGGCTTGAACCTAGCCTTGCCTATTTTGTCTGGTGGTTCTGATTACTATGGATATCAAAAATCATCGACGGCAATTGAACGTACTGAACTGCTTTATCAAGACTCGCTTTACACCACGCGCAACAGCGTGAACACCTCTGTACTCAACATCAACGATTTTTCGCAATCTATAAGCAGTTACGAGAACATCATTCGCGCCAACTATGCCTCTTATAAAGGGATCCAAAGAGCCTACCAATTAGGCACGCGTACCATCACCGACTTGCTGGCGGCGGAAAGTAAACTGTTCAGCGCTTTGAGAGACTATGAAAGCGCACGATACGACTACATCATCGAGACCATCAAGCTTGAGCAAATTAAAGGCATACTCTCAATTCAATCGATAGAGAGCATCATGCAATTGATGAGCGATATTGAGGGACGAGACAATCAAGATTTGGTGCCGAAACACCTTCTCTCAACGGAGTCATTGAGAAAAGGAGGTCGTAATGCAAACTGAGCAATTTTCGCAAAAGATCAATATGGCAGATAAGTGTTATCTGACTTTCTCAACGATAATATCGACCCTGTTTGGCTTGGTACTGCCCTTCTCTATTCTGATCATTTTTGACCGAGTGTTACCCAACCAAGCACAAGATACTCTGTTCTTACTGTTTACGATTATCTTGATTTCCATCTTCCTTGACTACCACCTGAAAAATCAGGAAGAGAAGATTTCCTCTGTCATCATGAGGCAGTTTGAGACCAACTTAACCAATAAGGTATTTCAATCCATCTGTTTGGCTGAGATCTCTAAATTCCGCCGTTTAGAGCCCGGTGAATATTTGGAGCGTATTTCGACCATTCCAGAACTGAAAACCTTTTTTGGTGGAGAATCGGTTCGAGCACTGATCAACCTTGCTGTCAGTTTGATTACCATCCTTATCATAGGACTCATCAACATATGGGCTGGTATTACACTTCTGATTGCCTCTGTCATCTTGGCTATTTTCGCGTGGAGCCTTTCCAAACAAAAGATTGGTAGTTTGCAGAATAAGTCAGACATCGAAGGGTTAACCACCTCCAAAATCATCGAGATCATCTCTAGCCCGCTTGATATCAAAGCTCGAAATATGGAATACCGCGTTGAAAGCCTGATGACACAAATGGTCGAGGAACGTGAAGTTGAAAACATCAAATACGAACAGATTGAATCGAATTTTGGCTTAATCTTAGCGCTCATCCAACAACTCTCGATTGCTTGTGTTGTTGTGGTATTGGCAACAGCCGTGATCAATATGGAGTCAAGCCAAGGCATTATGGCCGCGATAATCATGCTTACCAATCGTTACTTCGCGCCCTACCAACAAGTGATGCGTACCGCGAGCCGCTGGGAACTAAACAAGCTCCATATACAACGTATCGCCGAACTTCTTGAACTGGCCGCGTCGGTTGAACATCAACATGAGACGACCGAAGTAGAACGTATTTCTGTTAAATATTCTGAAAAGCAGCGTATCGAATTCGAACTCGGACAAACTTATTTGCTTACCGGGAAAAGTGGCTCCGGCAAGACCCACCTTGCTAACTGTATTACACGTCAGAACAATGATAACAAACTGGACATCATGATTAATGACACGCCTCTGAGTGACGTAAACTACAACGTTTGGCGTAACAGCGTGCTGATGGTCGATAAAACAAGTTCATTCGTGGAAGGGACCATTATTGATAACCTAACCTGTTTCCGTCCAAGCCTGAACAATACGGCTTTCGCCTTATGTGAAACCATGAACATCAAGGCTCAAATTGATGGGCTGCCTGCAGGTTTCTATACCGAGCTCAAAGGTCACATGCGTAACCCATTCTCACGCCAAGTTGGCTATGCTCTGTTATTAGTCCGTGCCCTGCTCGCCAGTAAGCGTGTGTTGATATTCGACGATATAGACTGCGTCTTTGATGAAGAATTTGCGCGCGTCGTGCTGACCAGTACCGCCTATCGTGCCAATGACAAAATCTTAATCATCGCCAGCAATAAGATGGATAAACTTAACCACCGCCTCAAACGCGTAAAACTTATCGGAGGTGACCAATGAGTATCCTAGTAGACTTCAATAATGTGCCGCAACGTGTTTTGGATTTTGAATCTAGTGGATACGACGAACGTTACAGTCAATCGCCACTTATTCGTGGTTTGGCCTACACCTTGATAGCGCTCGAATGGGAAGGCACGCCCGCTATACTCAGCGATGCTTTTATTCCAAAACCCAAAGACGGCGATAGCTTTACAGCAACCATAGAGCGCCTTGGATACCGCTGTGATGTGACCAAACTAAAGACACTCGAGAATATCGATAAATATCCTCACCCGTGCTTTATTGAGATAGAAAACCTCAGTGCCATCTTCTTAGGGACAAAAGATGGGAAGTTGCTGCTGTTTGATTACACGAACAACAACACCATTGAATACCCAATGTGTAAAAAGCCCTGCTTGCTGATTTCTATTAGCGAGTACTCTCGTCTGTTCCGCGAACCACCTCCGGAATCGCAAGACAGAAGCAATTGGATAAAATACGCTTTCTATCGTTACAACAATGAACTTAAAAGCCTGATCATTCTGAGCTTCGTCATCAGTATTCTCGGTGCGTTACAGCCATTCTTCATCATGAGTGTCTATAACTTCGCACTGACTTCGAGTTCTCAAGCCACGCTCTATTGGTTGACCCTATTTGCCGTGATCGTCGGCTTCTCGGAATACTTCTTCAAAAAGATGCGAGTCAACATCATTGCGACCTCCGGTAAAGATCTCGCGGTTCACATATCCCAAGCCGTAATATCGAAACTGCTTTGGCTGCCCTACGCAATGACTTCAACCGCAGGGGTTTCGTCTCAGTTGGCTCGTTTGAAAGATATCGATACCTTCCGCCGCTTAGTGACCGCAGAATCGACCCTTAGTTACTTTGATATGCCGTTTGTGATTGTATTCATCATTGCGATTGCTCTGATGTCTGGCACCGCTGCACTTGTGGTGATGGGCGGCTTAATATTGATGTTGGTGTTCTGTGTTTACTCTCGTTACATCTACTCACAAGCCACATCTAAAAGCTCTCGCGCCAATGCGATGGTCTCTTATCAATGGAATGAAATCCTTCGTGGTATCAAGACCATTCAGGGTTTGCCTTTGTTGCGCGTGGTTCAATCTCGTTTTAGTGCCTCCCATATGCAAAGCACCAATGATGCGGAGAATGTCGCTGTAACCAACAGTAAAATTCAGGCTGCAGGTGGTAGTTTGATTCAGGTGATTGGTACTGCAAGTATCGTGACCGCAGTAATCGGAGTCATGGAAGGCACTTCTGATGCGGGCGCGATGCTCGCAACCGTTATTCTCGTTTGGAAAGCACTAGGCCCGATAATGGGCATCTATAACTCAATTTCTAAGTTTCAATCCATCAAGGCTTCGTCGGCACAGATCAACAACTTGATGTCGATGAATGACGACAAGTTAACGCTAGAAAAAAGCCCGCCTATTCGGCTGTTCCAAGGAAATATTGTGGGCAGTGGTGTCAGCCACCGTTACACAGGGGCAGCAACAGGGTTAACCAACTTGGGGTTCAAAATACCACCCAGTGCAAAAGTGGTCATTTGTGGCCCTACGGGCTGCGGAAAAACCACCTTAATTTCAATCATTGCTGGGCTAGAAGACCGCTATCAAGGCGCAGTTTCTGTCGATGGTTACAACATTAAACAGTTCAATAGCTACCGTTATCGCACCTCAATTAACTACATCCCTTTTAACCTGCATATTTTTGAAGGCTCACTAGAAACCAACTTCATTCTGCATAACGGACTCATTCCGACAGAGAAAATGCAGGAGATGGTGAGCTTCTTCGAGCTAGACGAATGGCTGCCAGAAGGCTTAGCGACTCAATTGAGTGTCGATAAGTGCAAAGGTCTTCCCAATGGCATTCAACAAAAGCTGCGTTTGGCACTTGGTTTAGGTAACTGTGAGCAATCTCTGATAATCATTGATGAACCGTTCAACGGGGCTGAAAATGAAAACGCCCAGTATTTTAACCGCCTGTTCAGCGATAAGTTGCTGAATAAAACCGTCATTTTTTCGACCAATGATCCCGGTTTGATCGCTACTTCCAATATGAGTTTGGTTCTAGAACCTGATGGCAACTTGAAATATTTTGGCTTAACAGACAAATACTTAAACAGCTTGAGTTAAACACGACGATGCTTATTCACAAATTACTCGTTAGATAAATAGATGTAATTGACAAAAACATAAGTGAGAGAGATGATTCGCTCTAAAATCACCGATACAAAGGAAGCAAATGTACACATTCGTTGCAGACAAGCTTGATGTAGCTTACTTATCCGCAATTCCTGAAAACCATCAACTTCAGGGCTGCGATGTGCCTGAAGAGGAAATCGAACTTCGAGAGATCATAGAAGTTTGGTATGAGTGTGCCTTTCTACCCGTTTTCAATCTTCAGAAAATCGATATCGAGAACAAAGCTGAGTTAACCGTCGTACAATCAAATGTTCTGAGCAACGATACGCGTACGCTCGCTTTCCTACTCAAAAACAGAGTGTACCGCGCTGCACTGAACAGAATACTCGGTGTTTGGGCGCTAGAACCTTCTGCAAAAACGGGGTTAGAGCAACTTCTATTTGAACTAAGTCTCGATAAAAATCACCCTAATTAACTCGCTTTTTAAGATACTCATCAATAAGCATCAAAATCAAACCGACCGCCAAACGCTATAAATTGCTAGCAAGACAAGCTATTTCAAAATAAGCTGTGGAATCACAAGAACTTATACCCCTCCCACACTTCCATTAAATTTACAGTTTCAAAGTTTCCATATCGGCATTTTTATTCTACTGTTTTTATATAAAACCAGTTGGATGGATCCTTAATATGTCGACACTTACGGTCTGGAATAACCTTTCAGTTAAACATAAACTCTTTGGCTTAGTTCTACTACCGATCTCATTGCTCCTTTTCTTAGCCGGTAGACAAGCTTACTTTCTGACTACGCAGTTAAACGATTTTGAGCGAACCAATCAGTTAGCAATTTACCTTGAAGATATCTCTGTCTTGTATCGAAGTACTTTGGCCCCAAACACTGAAGAGTTCGTTAATCGAAGTGCTAAGGTAAATGCCGAGCTCAAAGCACTTTCACCCAGCATATTTCTAAACAGTTCCGAAGAAGTGAACCAACTGCTGGCCGACTTCAGTGAGGCAACCTTGTCGACTATGAAAACGACCGACAGTTTCGATAAGCTGGATGCGATTGAGTGGCAAAGTGACTTGTACCAACAATTGTTGTTGGCCATTGAGAAAGTCCCTTTTGATATCACCAAGCGTGAGATTCAACAGCACCTCACCGCCTTGCATCAACTAGAGTGGTTGATGTTTTGGTCAAATGAAGAATTTAAGCTCAGCGCTTCGCTCTTCGATATTTACCAAAATCATCAAGAGTATGATTCTGAACTAGCCGAGTTGGTTGAAAGCCTCAATGCTAGGCAAGTTTTGTTCTTAGAAAGATTTGTATCCTTGAATGCCAATACACATCAAGTTTCACTCATGATTGAAGTGTTTAAAGATGAGGCTTTTATGAAAAGCCAAGAGATACGTCACGCACTTCATAGTTCATCCACAATAAGCGCATTGACTCCACAAGAGATCACTACCGGACTCAATGCGATGAGTGCTCGCCTAAGCCTGTTGCAGAATTTAGGTGACGTGATCAAACAAGAGTTCCAAGCCGAAGTAGCTCAAGCGATCTCAGATGCTCAAACAGAAAGAACGCTATTTATTTCCATCGTCACGTTGCTTGCAGCAACTGTTATGGGATTAACCCTCAGTTTAGCGAAACAAGTCACCAACAATCTTGGGCTAGTTCTTAGGTTCTTAAAAAGTGAAAACGATGATACCCGCCCTTCTTTGGCCAAACTGATTCAAGGCAAAGACGAACTCAGCCTATTTGCTCAGCAAGTAGAGCGACTCACCATCGAACGAGAACATGCAAAAGAGAAGTTAACGATAGCTAAAGAAGACGCAGAGCGAGCTAAAGAAGACGCCGAAGAAGCCAAAGACCACGCGATACAAGCTAGCAAAGCGAAAAGTAGCTTCTTGGCCAATATGTCTCATGAAATTCGAACCCCACTGAATGGCGTTATCGGAATTTCGGAGATCCTGTCAGACACACCACTTACACCAACACAACGTGATTATGTAGATACGATCGAGACCTCATCCCAACTACTGCTAAGCCTGATCAACGACATCTTAGACTTCTCTAAGATTGAATCTGGCATGCTATTAATCAGCCCGCATTCGGCATCGATTAGAGAATCCATTTACGACATCGCATCTATTGTCGCGCCAAAAGCTAAAGAGCAAAAAATATCAGTGAACGTTGATATCAGCCCAGACACACCTGCACGCGTGATGATCGATGATCACCGATTAAGACAGATCTTGATGAACTTTATGTCGAACGCGGTGAAGTTCACAGCAGAAGGTGGCGTTACCCTGTCAATCCAAACGCTAAACAAAGCAGAAAACAATGTCACCCTAAGGTTTTCTGTGCGAGACACGGGGATTGGTATCGATAAACAGCAACAGAAACAGATATTCGAACCGTTCGCTCAAGAAGATGATTCAACGACCAGACAATTCGGTGGTACTGGTCTTGGCCTTGCGATCAGTACTCAGCTTGTTGAACTTATGGGTGGTCAGATCCAACTCGACTCCGTCAAAGGTAAAGGCAGTTGTTTCTACTTCGATCTAGAATTACCCATTGATTTAATGTTGCCAAAACCAAGCACAGCAACCGCCGACATTTATGTTCTAGGTAACGCGAACATGCTCTCTAAACGAATAGAATGGGACCTTAACCTCTATGGTTTAGAAATAACCCAACAAACGAGAGATACAGCTGAGCTTACACAACAACTCACGATTCAAAAGCACGCTAACCCAATCACAGTTGTCTTTGCTGAAGATGACACATTCCAAGCCAGTGACTATACCAGTGACTTAGATAAGCTCCACCAAAACGGCATCACTATCTGCTTGATTCGATCATTTTTGAGCGAGCCGGCTGACATCGGCAATTATGTTACGGCTCAAGTATCACAACCCCTACTCGGTTTACGTTTGATTAAAGCGGTTGAGCTCTGTGATACACAGGGTCGGGTTGAGCTTTCAGAGGCGAGCCAACCTTCTCTAGAGATACAACACAAAATTCTGATCGTCGAAGACAACAAGGTCAACCAAAAAATTGCCGGGCTTCATGTTGGTAAAAGTGGTTTTGAATTCGAGTTTGCGAATAATGGCCAGGAAGCCGTGGACATGTTCAGATCGAACCCTCACTACGCAGCAATACTCATGGACTGCATGATGCCGGTTATGGATGGCTTTGAAGCGACAAGTAATATTCGCCGCGTTGAAAAAGAGACCAATGCCACGCGTCGTATCCCTATCATTGCCCTGACCGCCAGTGTTATTGATGACGATATTCAAAGGTGTTTCGACGTGGGCATGGATGACTATGTGCCAAAGCCATTCAAATTTGAAATGTTAAAAGAAAAAGTACTTGCCGCCGTTGAAGCAATGCCACTTCCTGTTGCCTACAAAACTAAATCTACGAAAAAACCCGCGACCGTAACGCCGATTCTTAATGCTGCAGCTAAACGGACTGTGCCAGAGGAAAGAGAACAAAACCCGGTTCCGATCAAATCTGAAAGAATACTACTCGTCGAAGACAATCGAGTTAACCAAAAAGTCGCTTCGGTCATGCTAACAAGGGCTGGTTACGCTTTTGAAATTGCAGAGAATGGTCAAATTGCCGTTGATATGTACCAAAACGACAGTAGTTTCGACATTATACTAATGGATTGCATGATGCCCGTTATGGACGGTTTCACAGCAACTAAGGAGATTCGGGAGCATGAGAAAAACCTAGGCTTAAGCAAAACCCCTATCATCGCGCTAACCGCCAGTGTTATCGATGATGACATTCAAAAGTGCTTTGATTCAGGCATGGATGGATACGTAGCGAAGCCCGTAAGAAAAGAAAAGCTATTCCATCAAATAGAAAGTGCGACTTGTTAGGAGAAACCCATGGATTGGATTAAAACAATAAAAACACTTCCACGCAGAGTCATATTGCCAGTCGCGGTAGGGCTATTAGGAAACTTGCTTCTTCTCAGCCCAGCTCATGCCGCAGAAGATTACGCCATATTCTCTTTAGATTCAGGATTTGAAGAAATATCGATAAACAAAGCAAGGAAGCTGTATAGAGGAAAAACAAAACGACTCGATGGTAAACGTGTAGAACTTTCTGATTGGCCTGAAAACAGCAGCGAACGTGAAGTTTTTTACCAACAACTGCTTGGAAAAAACGCAGCTCAAATGAATGCCCATTGGGCGAGCTTATCCTTCTCAGGTAAAGCTCGTTATCCAAGAGAGATTAAATCGGCGTCCACCGAAACCTTGGTTGACTGGCTTGATGACAAGCCCAATCGAATTGGGTACGCCCCGCTCTCGACGCTCCCTGAAAATGCCAATGTTCTATACGTTATAAGCTCGGAGAAATAATATGAAAAAAATAATTACGTCAGTGCTATGTGCTTCAATTGCCTCTCCGGCTTTCGCTATTATTGAACTTACCGATAATTTTTCGTTAAGCGGATTTGGTTCTACTTCTTGGGCAACATCAGATAACGACTCCCCTTTAATCATCAACAATGGTTTTACCGATGAAAATTGTTATGACTGTGATACCACACTTGGAGTTCAACTCGATTACTTTTACAACTCATTTAAAGCTTCCGTACAAGTTGTCAAACCACCCCAATATGATTGGAGTGATCCTCAACTCGAGTGGGCTTACTTGGGCTATGAATTTAACGACTTCGATGTGAGTATTGGTCGATTACGACTGCCACTATTCCTTGCCTCTGAATACTATTATGTTGGCCAAGCCTATATGACGGCAAGACCACCGACAGAGGTGTATAACAGCGTTCTTGGTATTACCGCTTTCAACGGTGTCAAAGTGAGTTGGACTCATGATGTAACCGATGAAGCTACCCTACAACTCTCTCCATTTGTCGGAATCAAAGATAAGAATGAAGTAGAGTTCAATTCGACAACCGAGCTGGAATTCGAAACAAATCGAATGTTTGGTGCAAACCTTCAATTAAGTGGTGATAACTATCGTTGGAACTTATCTTTCCTTGATTCAAATTTCGATCAAACGACAAAAATTAAAAACGTTGGCACGCTTCCAACAGCAGACAACCAACACATCCAACTTTGGTCGCTAGGCGCTGAATATGAATTTGGCCAAGCGGTATTGGCGAGCGAAGGTCAAATCAGTGACGTTTCTTCATCCATGTACGCCAGCCTAGGTTACCATTTAGGAGTATTCACACCTTACGTAGTATACGGCGCGCAATTTAACGCCAATGAGCACTTAGAAGGGAATAGCTACTTAGTTGGTGTAGATTACGACTTGATGTCAAATATATCTATCAATGGTGAAATGCAATTCTTCGAAGCTCGTAGGTCAAACGGTGTCTTTATTGACGCCCCTAAAACCGATAAAGATGCATTGCTCTACACCATCATGTTGAGTTTTGTTTTTTAGCTCGAATTCAAATCGATGGTCACTTGCAGCAATTAAGATCCAAAAAAGCCAGTCGAATATTTCGACTGGCTTTTCATAAGCGGCTTATCTATTTACTCATTCAAATATTATGAGCTTGGCGCTACTCGCTTCTCTTTCAGCTGCTCAATAACATAGTCAGGAGCCACTTTACCTAGCTCACTTAAGCAATCATCAGTCTTGTCGTTGCCGTATCGCACGTAGATATCACATACCGCGTATAACTGCTCCGGAGAACCAGAGATCAAATACGCCTTCTCGAACGATTTAGTCGATTTGTCGATATCCAGCTCTTCTTGTAGTACCCCATTCAAGTACCAGTAGTAGCTGTTATCTTTTGCAAGTTCTGCTGCTACTTCAATCTCTTTGGCTGCTGCTGCCTTGTCTTCAAGGCGAACCAAAGTTAATGATTTAGAATAGTGCATCGCTGCATTGTCCGGCACGTTCTTCAAACCACGATCCAACACCTCGACCGCTTGTTGATCTTTATTCTGAGCTCGGAAGTTATCCGCGTAGCTCAGCCAAACTTGAGGGTCTTTCTGGTGAGTATTAATCAACTCAAGATAAATCGTTTCCGCTTTATCCCATTCATTGTGCCAACGGAGCACGTCAGCGAACAACAATTGAAACTTTTCAGATTCTTGTGATTCCAAGAATGTTATTAACTCAGCGACAGGTTGTTCGATTTGTGCTTTCTGTTCTTTATCTAACGTATTGTAATCACGAACTAAGTTCGATGTTGCTGAATGACGAACCATAGAGTCTGTATCGCTCAGCAAAGGCGAAACTAACGCCCAACGATGCTCAAGTTGATATGGCGAAGAACCGATAATCGAAGCCTCACGAACTTCAGGGTTTTGATCTTTCAAACCTCTTGCCACCGCCACCAGCGCATTCTGGCTTGGATATGAAGCAAGCTCTTGCAGTGCACCAGTACGATTTTCAACAGATTGATTTTGATCTTGTGCCATGTAAGACAACTGTTGAATACGGGTTTGAGTGTCCGTCATTTCGAGCACTTGATTGATATTTTGTGCCGGTGCGTCAACGGTTTGTTGAACGCTATTGGCAGCCATTGCTGACGTTGAAATCAATGCAGACGTTGATATCAATGCGGACGTTGAAACTAATGCGGACGTTGAAACTAATAGAGCAACAGCCGTCGCTAAACTCTTCTTCATCATAGTATTACCTTAAACTGGAGAACTTAGCCTGTCCTTAGACTCGTATCTGATTAAATTTATCTTGGGCCGTTGACCCAAAAAACGAGTTAAAACTTGGTCTCGAACGTAGCTTGTTGCGCCTGTTTTGCACGATGCGCCATCAATACCGAGTCACTGAATTTGCCATGAGCCACTGAGTGCCCCATCGCACGAGCAATATAAGCCATCGACTTGTCGGCATGAGAAAAGAACTTGTGCCAACCAGCACATAAGTAGTTCAAGCCCGGTTCACCTGCGCGAGTTTTGATAAAGCGGTTTTTCGGACATTCACCATGACAAGCAAACTTGTACTCACACTGCTGACATTGACTGGTCATTGTGCGTGATTTAGCAAAACCAAACTTTTGCTGTGGTGCGCTGTACGCCAAATCATCAAGCTTCTCGTGGTGGATATTGCCAATTTTGTATTCAGGGTAAACGTAGTGGTCACAAGAGAACACATCACCGTTTGGCTCCATCGCTAGGCCTTTACCGCAGATCTCATTCAGAGTGCAAAGCGGATTCGGACGACCAATCCACGTTTCTAAGCTCGCTTCAAAATACTGAACGAACACTTTACCGATGTCGTTCTTCGCCCACTCATCAAACACAGAGATCAGGAAGTTACCCCAAGCCAAGTCCGACACACACCACGATTCCATGATCGAATCTTTATGGCCGGGGATCAGGCGTTTGTCGCCTTGTTTTAGCTGCTCACTCACTTGGGATGTTTGTGGCGCAACCGTTCTAAAGGTTTTCTGTTCAACGATAGGAATAAACTGCATTTGTGGAGACTTCACCACATCACGTAGGAAGCGATACACCTCAAGTGCATTTTGACTGGTGAGGTTATTCACACAAGTCAACGTTGCAAATTTAACTTGATGTTTGTGCAGCAACTCAACCGCCGCCATCACTTGTTTGAATGTACCACGGCCTGCTCTATTAACACGATACGCATTGTGCAGCATTTCAGGGCCATCAATACTCAAGCCAATCAGGAAGTTATTCTTTGCTAAGAATCGGCCCCAATCGTCATTCAGCAGTGTGCCATTGGTTTGTAGATCATTTGAAATCAACACACCTTCAGGCTGGTACTTTTTTTGTAGCTCAACCACTCTTTCAAAGTACGCTAAACCCAGCATAGTTGGCTCGCCGCCCTGCCATGAGAAGATAATTTCAGGCGTGTTTTGACCTTCGATATATTGTCGGATGTAGGTTTCTAGCGTCTCATCATCCATTCTTGGAGAACTGCCTTTCTTGTACTCCAACAAATCTTGCTTACTTAGGTAATAACAATATTTACAGTCAATGTTGCATGCTGCGCCAATTGGCTTAGCCATAACATGCAAGCGTTTAGACGCTTTACCATTGTATTGTGGACCTTGAGTAATGTGCATGATTTATCTACCTATCTTAGTGTCTGTAGCCATCATAATGCCTATTTCAGTCAGTGGCATGTTATACCCTTTATAACCAATAGGAATGACCTTAAACGTTAAAATTGCCCTCTATTTCGAACATTCGAGGCACGTGATGAAATTTTTCAATTACAAACAATTAGCGGCGATCAGCAGCGTCACCATGACTATTTTCCTAAGCGGCTGTGCGAGCGTGCCTACACACCCTATCGCCCAACAAATCGACCAAGAGATGGTGCTAGTTGAAGGTGGTACATTCACCATGGGTTCGAACGATCCTGAAGCGACCAAAGCAGAACAACCAGCGCGAGATATAACTGTAGATAGTTTCTACATTGCGAAGTTTGAGGTGACTCAAGAATTGTTCGAATCGGTGATGGGTTCATCTCTCAGTTATTTCCAAAACCCACAAGTTCCGGTCAATAACTTAAGTTGGCAACAGGCGAACTACTTCGTTGAACAATTGAACGAACTTACAGGTGAAGAATACCGTCTGCCGACTGAAGCTGAATGGGAATTTGCAGCGAAAGGTGGCAACAAGAGCAAAGGCTATACTTACAGTGGTTCCAATAACTTAGATGATGTTGCGTGGTACTCAGCAAATTCTAAAAATAGCGCACATCCAGTCGGGCTAAAGAAGCCAAATGAACTAGGCTTATATGACATGACCGGAAACGTGGGTGAGTTTGTGATTGATGCCTTCGATGACACCTTCTACCGATTCGGTCCAACAGACAATCCTAACAACGCAAAACACAGCGACGTTGGTTTATCACATAAATCGGTTCGCGGTGGCAGCTTTGCTTATGACGAAAACGAATCTGAAAGTTACCGTCGCGACTTCGCAAGCCAATCGATCACTATGTCAGATATGGGCCTGCGTTTAGTTAAGGATACGAACTAGCTAAAGCTGTGAGCTAGTTAAAGAATGAACTAACTAAAGGTGCCAACGGTTATGAATCAACAATCTTCACAAGCGATACTAAAATACGACTTGCACTATACACACATTAGAAATTTGACACACGTTAGAAATCTGACCAAACGTTAGAACTCTGCGGCAACGCTGAATAAGGAACTTCTATGCAATACACCAAGCTTTCAGGACTTACACTCGCGTTACTCTGTGCCTTCCCTGTCTCAGCAGCAGAGAAGCCAAATCTAGTCCTTCAAATCACGGTAGATGGCCTGCGCGCAGATCTTATCGAACGATATAAGCACAACTTCGGTGAAGGTGGTTTCCGGTACTTAATGGATAACGGTACTTACTACACCAACGCGAACTATCAACATGGCAACACGGAAACGATCGTGGGCCATGTGTCGCTTGCAACCGGCGCTCCACCGAGCGTACACGGCATGGTAGGTAACGTTTGGTATGACCGTAGCGAAGAACGTTTGGTGTATAACGTAGAAGACGGTAACTACAAAATGTTGACCTCTGGTGCGGGTGTCGATAAAGCAACTGAGATCGACCCAACTCAGAAGACAGCACAAGGTGATGGGCGATCTCCAGAGCCTATACTTGCCACCACGTTTGGTGACGAGCTGACAATTTCCAATAGTGGCAAATCAAAAGTGTTCGGTGTATCCGTGAAAGACCGCGGCGCAATCTCATTGGCGGGACACAGTGGTAAAGCCTTCTGGTTCTCCAAAGCGCAATCTGAGTTTGTCACCAGCAACTATTACTACGACGAGTATCCAGATTGGGTATCACGTTGGAACGAGAAAGCGATTGCTGCAGAGTACTCGAAACAGAAGTGGGATCTCTCATTACCACGTGAAAACTACACGCTGCAAGAGCACGATACCGAACACAAAGTGAAACTCGGTGATTTCCAACGCACCTTCCCTCACCCTTATGGCCCCGCGAGTTACAAGTACTACAGCACAACGCTAACCGTTAGCCCGGCTGGCGATGAAATCACAGAAAACTTTGCAAGCACACTGTTGATGCAAGAGAAGCTAGGTCAAGGTGACGTGACCGATTACCTGTCTGTAAGTTTCTCATCAAACGACTACGTGGTGCACTTATACGGCCCTGAAAGCCTAGAGACAGAAGACAACCTTATCAGACTTGATAAGACGATCGCCAAGCTTCTTAAAACCGTTGATCACCAAGTCGGACTAAAGAATACACTAATTGTGTTGTCTGCCGACCACGGTGTACCTGAATCTTCACCTGCGGCAAATGCGCTTGGCTTCAATCAAGCTCAATACTTCAATAAAGACACACTGCTCTCGAGTGGCGTAGAGCAAAGGTTGAAGGATGAGTTTGGTTTATCCAAAGACGCAATACGCTTGTACGCACAGCCTTATATTTATCTGAATCACGATTTAATCGCAGAGAAGAAACTTGACCTAGCTAAAGTACAGGAAGCGATCGCCGATGAAATAGCGAAAGTGAAGGGAGTGGCGTTTGCCGTATCAAGCAGTGATATCGCGGCAAACCGAGTACCTGATACTCATGTAATGCAGCTCATTAAGAACAACTACCACCCAGCTCGTTCTGGCGATGTGTATGTGGTATTTGCTCCACGTAGCTACATTAACGACATGGAAGGCCTTCAAATCGCCTCGACTCATGGCTCGCCATGGAAGTACGATACACATGTCCCTGTCATCTTCGCAGGCTACGACGTTGAAGCTCAGAAAATCTCGCGTGCAATCACGCCATACGACATTGCACCAACGCTTTCGAATAAACTGGGTATCACTCAACCAAGTGGTTCAATTGGAGAAGTTCTCCAAGAAATTACCGAATAAAAGATGTCATTGAGGTTTCTTAGTTTTAATGTCGAAACCCACACCAAGTAAAAGAGCCACTTATCAATTCAGACTGATTCAGTCAAAACAGATAAGCGGCTCTTTTTGATTGCCTGTTGTTAGGTCGAAATCCAATCAACGTATGTCAGTGCTAGGAATAACGGCTATTCACACAAACATTTTCCATTAAACTCCCTTTAAAGGTTAACTTGATATGTCTTTTGCTGCCGCTTTGATCTTAGCCCGCAACCACTTGTGGCTAGGTTCATTAGTGCGACTCGGGTGCCAAATCATACACATATCGAGGTCTTCCAATTCGAATGGCAGTGGTAGTGTTTTAACCGCGTACTTTTCAGAAAAACAACGCACCGATGACATAGGTAACACTCCGATGTAATCAGAGCCCTCAATAACTGGAAGCATCTCAACAACACCCGCAGCACGATAGACTATTCTTCGTTTTTCAAGGTCACTGTAGTGTTCAGAACTCAATAAGCTTTTACGTGCATGCCAACGAGATACAACCACATGCTCAACTGATAAGAACTGCTCCATATCAATCGTATCACCAATCGTAGGATGGTCTTTGCGGCAAACGACCACCAGCTCCTCTTTAGAAATCACCTCATGCTTGAGCATGGTTCTTCCTTTAGGTGTCATATCGATAATAACATCATGTCTTTGAAGCCTTAAATCAGACTCGTAATCTTCCGTAAATAGAGGGTGAATTTCTAACGCGATACCAGGTGCAACTTGGCTGATTAACTGCATCACTCTTGGCATCATTTCGTAGCTCGCCGCCGAGACGCAGGCAATTGAATACACGCGCCCTGAAGTTTTGGGGTCGAAATCTCTTGATGCGGATAAGGTAGACGTAAAGTTTTTTAGCGCAGCGGCCATTGCCGGGTAGATATCAATAGCGAATGTGGTTGGCTCTACGCCTGATGTGGTTCGGTGAAACAGTGGCTCGTCATAGATATCTCGCAACCGTGCAAGCGCTTTGCTCACAGCAGGTTGGCTTATATCCATGCGATTAGCAGCCCTAGATAAGTTCTGCTCTTCATAGATAGCAACAAATATAGGAATTAAATTGAGTTCGGTGCTTTTCATACAGTTCCATATTAAAGAAGCAGGTCCCCTATAGTAGAGAGCCTGCCGATTTTGTTCGATGCGAATGACTAAAGTTTGCTACTTAGTTCTATCTTTTAAGTCTGGCAAGGCTTTAGGGATTTTCAAGCGGTCGAAAATTGAACGAGAATTGCTTGAGTTTGATGTGTCATTGGGTAAGTTACGTAACCCTCTCCACAAACGAGTAAATACGTTTTTGTCTTCTCGCCCTTGTTGGAGGGATTCACTGTCTTCTATCCAACGCTTTTGTTCGTTCGCTTTACCCAGTTGCTCTTTACTTAGCTGCGCTTTATCCAGCTCTAGCTGAGAGGTTTCGTTTCGTAATTGACGATAGATAAAGGTTCTCAATGCGGGCCAATTATTTTGCTTAAGCAAACGACGCAATACCAACCAACTTGGTGTTGGTCGATTTTTGTAATAGCGCTTCGCCGCAACGAATAACATGCCACATAAGACCACTGCCAAACCAATGTTTATAAAGACCGACATGTAAGCTTTGATGAAGGATTGGAATGTGTGTTTTGCTTCAAACACTTCGCCTTTTATTACCACGCTCTCAAGACGCTGTTTTTTGCTGTCCCACCACTGGAATGTGAACTCCGGTAAGGTAAACTCACCACCTTGCTGAATCACATAAACCGTCTCTTCAATTCTACTGGAACGGTAGTCACCACGTTCTTGTGTGTCATCTAAACGATTAGGTTGCGGGTAAGCTTGATATTGCTGTGTCGATTCATTGGTCAACACATTGGGAAGTAACACCGACAAACTGTCTTTCGCTTTGATGGTCACGGTTCGAGTAACCGCATCACCCACTTTTAAGTCTTCGCTCGAACGTTGCCATTGCTGCTCAACATCCACGTCTGTCGCTGAAAACCAAGGCGATTCATCGCTTAACAAACCAGACGGTAATGAGGCTTCAAACTTAATCGGCTGCGTATAAAGCGTGCCACCAACGTTTGACCCATCAGGAGCTGACACTTGAATACGAACCGGTACGGTTGGAATCACAAACTCGCCAGAAGTCATCGGATAAAGCGTCACTTCCCAACGTTGACGCGACCATGTAGTGCCATTGACCCGTTCCGTGTAATTAGTCGCGAGTTGGTTACGTTGCTTAGCGATCACGTTAGGGATTTCGATACTGCCGATTCGAGTCCCTCCCGTTAACCAACGCGGCGTCGCCACCTCAATATTCAGAATTACCTGCTCATTAACGCTCACTTTAGTCGGCGTTATCTTATCGCCTGACTTCGGTTTGTCTCCAACCCAAGCGATCAGTTCAACATCACCACTCTTCTGCAGATCATAGATATCCGTCGCAGAAGCAAGTGTAGGGAAAACAGTGCTAATCAATAGAACCATCGACACAAGCAAGGTCTTGGTTAGTTTAAAGGATTCTGAGCGCCCTACCTTTACTTGAATCAATTCAAGAGCTAAATCATGTCGACTCATTGGGTTTGCTCCTGTTTTGGCGTCTGTTCTTGTTTTCGCATCTGCTCGATCGAAGGCGCAGGATCTCTTAACTGAATTTGGAATTTGGATTTCAAGAAGAACTTAGGATCGGCTTCTACTCGCTTCAACCACTTGTCGGCAAGCTCTTGGCTACCCAAAATCTCATTCGCGTTAAGTGTTTCCTTAAGCATCAATTCCGCTACCGTTTCCTCGTCTGCACCATCACCCGTGCGCGGCTGGTCGTCATCTAATTCTAAAGATTCTTCAGGGCCATCAGTTGTGCCTGATTGGCTTTCACTGGTGCGATTAACCTCTTCGACAATGCCACTAAGCACAGCAAGATTGTTCTCCACATCCGTTCTTAGTTCTGGTGACAGACCCTCTTTCTCGCTTAATGACTTCAAAAGGTCTCGCGCGGCAAGGTATTCTCGCTGTCGAGCTAAAGCACTCGCGGCGTTATACAAACCATAATCGGTTTTGGTTTGTAAAAAGGCACTGTGAGCTAACTTAAAATCACGAGCATAGTAGTAAGCCGCGCCCTTTCGCATTGGGTCAGTAAAATGTTTTGCCGCTTCAAGGTATTCCTTCTGGTTCAACAGGCGTTGACCTTGCTGGTCGGGCGTTAACCATAAATCCCACCACCATTGGGCTGTTTTATCCCAAACCGTAACCGACTCCACCACAACGGGTTTCTCAGCAGTTAAGTTGACTGTTTTCGCAAAAGTGCTTGGTGAATAAATGCTGCCCGAAATCACTAGACCAACGACACACCACTGCACCAGCCATCCTTTTCTGAACCACAACAACATGATAATCGCCATTGGGATAAGCAAGCCATAGCCCATGTCTTTCCAAGGCATTGAAGATTCGCCGTTGAGCTGCATGTTTCTTTCAACCGCTCTGTTCAGTTGTTGGATATCCGAATCATCAACGGTCACCTCAACCACTCGTCCACCCGTCTTACTCGCTAAGTTACGCAGTGAATCTAGGTCGACTGGGTTATCGCTCACCACATTACTGTTTCCTGCGGCGAGAATGAGCAACTGATACGGATTGTCGTTAAAGAAACTCTCGTACGCCCTAATGGTGCTTGGGTTGACACCATCTGATACCAGCAGTACAGAAGAGCCTAACTCACCAGACAGTTGTTGATTAATCAATGGCAGTGCTTCTTCTGCTGACTTACCTGATACCGGCATGATATCGGGTGTGATAGCCGCTAGAAACGGTTCGAATACCTTGCTGTCTTGAGTAACGGGCATCGCGACGTGTGCGCTGCCTGCGTAAACAACTAAGCCCGTATTACCGCCTTTCCGAGCTGCTAATAAGTCTCTAATCTTCTGCTTAGATCGTTCCAAGCGACTCGGTGGTAAGTCTTTAGCGAGCATAGATTCACTGTTATCAAGCACAACCAACATCGACGCTTTGTCTTCACCAAAAGGCGAAGCCTCACGTTGCCATGTTGGGCCAGAACAGATAATGATGGCGATAGTTACAATCACCACCAATAGCTTCAATGGCAGCTGCCTACGCCAGCCTGTTTCACCAATGGTCAATGCATCACGTAAGTGTGCAGGTAGAATGTCTTTCCACGTTGGTTTGGTCTCTTCTCTCCAACGAACCCATAACAGGAAGAACATCGGAATAAAGGCCAACAACCACAAAGGTCGGATAAAATGAAACTGGGTAAAGAACTGTTGCAGAGTGAGAGAATCAGGCATCATCCTCTCCTTTCAATTTTTTAGTTTTAGAAGCCAAAAGCGACCTTCTACGTAAAGTCGCCAGACTAAAGGCAGTCAGATACATCACAACAACAATCGCCATTAAGTAATGGTGCAGCCCCTGTTTAGGGCGATAAGTGGTACTTTCATATAATTGTGGTTCTAGCTCACCAATCTGAGCGTAGGCTTTGGTAAGTTCGTCGCGGTTAAGTGCCTCAAAGGCTTCACCACCGGATTCTTGCGCTACTCGTTTGATGGTTTCCATATCCAACGCCACTTCTCCCACGGTTTGAGGATCACCCATGGCGATAACGTGAATACGAACGCCTTTCGCCTTGGCGACTTTGGCGGCATCAATCGGTTCAACAAAGCTTCCGGTGTCATTACCGTCGGTTAATACGATCACGACTTTCTCTTTCACGTTGGCATCAACACTTGAATCTTGAACGGCAGCACTTTGCTTCTCACTTTGCTCAAACACCTTAATCGCAAGACCAATCGCATCACCTAAGTGCGTGCTTTGCCCTGCCATCGCGACATCGGTTTGATTAAGCAGTTCAAGCCATACATCTTGGTCGGCGGTAAATGGCGTTTGTACAAACGCTGCATCACCAAACAAGATCAAACCGAGTCGGTCCCCTTTTCTGGTTTTCGCGAAATCGGCTAACACCTCTTTGGTCGCATCTAAGCGAGAGATTTTATCCCCTTGTTTAGACGTAAAATCTTGTTCAGCCATTGAGCCAGACAAATCGACAACCACCATCACGTCGCGACCTAATTGTTCACGAACTTGTGGCTCACCAAGAATGGTAGGTTTCGCTAATGCGCAGATCACTAATACCCAGGTAATGATCAGCGTAGTGCGTTGCCACCAGCTTGGTGTTAATTGGCTTGCACCTTCTGATGGAGCCTCGCCAATCGCTTCAACCAACTCACTGAAAAATGGCACCTTGATGGCCATTTGTTTAGTGCGATAAGCAGGTACGGCGAAGTAAACGAGTAAAGGCAAAGGTAGTGCGATAAACCACAGTGGGTGCGCAAATTCAAAGCTGGCAGATAAAACATCAAACATTGTCTTGCCCCTCAGCCATTACCTGTACATTCGGTTTTGTTTGTACATCGGGTTTATGAAGCTTTAGCCACATCATCGCGGTTTGAATTACCTCTAATCGCTGTTCAAAGCTCAGACGCACATTAGGGTCAATTAGGCTTTGCATCCATAATTCCGAAACTTCATCGGCAAAGAACGCATTGCTCTTTTCACTCGCGTTAGCGTTAACAGGCAGATAGGCATTCAAACGGTTTACATAAGCTTGGCCAAACAACTTAGCATTGCTGCTGTCTAGGTAGCGAAGCACCACTTTAAGGACTTTAAAGGTTCGTTCGGTTGAGTTCTTGTCTCGTGCATCCAATACCATGAGCTCTTGAAGCGCTTCTTTACGATAACGGTTATTCCACCACCTTAACGCCAAGCGATAAGCCAGATAGATGGCGACCAATAACAGAATAACGCCGAGGATCTTCCAACCAATGGTTTGCGGCATCCAGCTCACGCTCTCGGGAATGGCGACATCATGTAGGTCGCGAAGGATATAAGTACTTGGAGGCGTATGTTCAACGGCCATCTAGCGCCCTCCCACTAGCTTTTGCAGCTGTGAAATGTGATTGCCTGACGTGTCTAATTCGATATAAGGAAGGTTTTTCATCGCCATCAATTTAGCAAGCGACTGTTTCTGGAGTGCCGCTTTTTGGGCAAGGCTTTCACTTGCGAGGTTAACCTTAGATTGGCTATCCAGATTAAGTTGAAAGCGACCATCACCCACCACCCAATTTGCGCTTGCAAGATCTTGAGGCAATGATTGTTCTAATGGATCGGTCACCATAATGGCTAAGATATCGTTGTGTTGTTGCAGTTGCTTTAGTCGGTCAAGATGTTGCTCTTGGCAATCTCGCCAATCACTAATAAAGATTAAGGTCGACTGCTTTAATCTCATGCGTTTGATCAGTTCAATCCACTGGCTAAACCCAACACCTTCGCTGTCGCTCACACTGACACCTAAGCTTTGATTGGCTTTGGTGAGGTGTTTTAGTTGAGCCAATAAGTCCGATTGAGAACGCTGCGCTTTGGTATGAAAGAGCTTTTGGTGTGAAGCTAAAACGAAGCCGACACGGTCACCATCTTTCAGCACTCGCCATCCACACAATGCTGCGACTTCGGCGGCCACAACAGATTTCATAGTGTTTTGAGAAGCAAAGAACATCGAGCTGCGCTGATCAACACAGATCATCACATTACGGTCTTTCTCTTCGGTATAACTACGAACATGAGGTTTGCCTGTTCGCATCGTGACTTTCCAATCGAGATTACGAATGTCATCACCAAGTTGGTAGTGACGTAGCTCCTCGAAGTTCAAACCTCGACCTCGGAACAATGAGTTGTGTCTACCCGACAGCACGCTGCCCGCCTTTAGATGAGGCAGTAGCGAAAACGACTCAGCTTGAGCCTGAATTCGCACTAACCTTGAGTAATCACAATACAGTCGTGGATCAAGGCCTTGCGATCTGGGAGCTTGTGTTGGCTTCGCCATGACGCTCCCTTGTTATCCGATCTCAACATTATCAAGCAGCTCTTCAACCACTCTTTGATGGTCAACACCATCGGCCAATGCGTCATAAGACAACGAGAATCGATGTCCTAGTACGGTGGGTAGCATTGCACGCACATCATCTAACGTGACGTGGTCACGCCCCTGTAGCCACGCATAAGCGCGGGCACATTTATCTAACGAGATTGACGCTCGTGGGCTTGAACCAATCTCTATCCATTTAGACAAATTTGATTCTGGGTAACGCTCTGGCTTACGAGTCGCCATAACCAAAGCCACAATGTAGTTTTCGACTAAATCAGAAACCGTAATATCAGGAAGCTGGCGACGTGCTTCAAGCACTAATTCAGGATCGATGTGTTGCGGTGTGACTAGCTCTGAGCTCGTTTCGCTGCCTAACTCTTCACTACGCACCAATCTAATAATGTCGCGTTCCGCTTCGTCTTCTGGGTAGTCGACCGTCACTTTCATGATGAAACGGTCCATCTGCGCCTCAGGTAGCGGATATGTACCTTCTTGTTCAACCGGGTTTTGAGTCGCCAAGACCATGAACAAGTCAGGAAGGATGTGAGTTTGACCACCCACCGTAATCGTCCCTTCTGCCATCGCTTCAAGCAGAGCAGCCTGTACTTTTGCGGGCGCACGGTTCACTTCATCGGCCAGAACGATGCTATTAAAAATAGGACCCGGTTGGAAATGCAGCTGAGGCTTGCCATCAAGCTCTTGATACACTTCTGTACCGGTTACATCTGATGGCAGCAGGTCAGGCGTAAACTGAATTCGACCAAAACTGGTGTTCAGTAGGTTCGCCAGCGATTTCACTGAACGAGTTTTCGCTGTACCGGGAAGTCCCTCTAAAAGCACATGCCCATTAGTCAATAACCCTATCACCAGAGCCCGAACGACGTGGCTCTGACCGATAACACTTTTCTCTGTTTGTTCAATCAGTTGGTTTATTGCTTGTTGTGCATGGTTCATAGGTCTTCCCTTAATTCAATCTGGCTGCGTACATCCTACTCACAAGCCCCATAACTATTAGTTATACACGTGATAATTGTTCATCAGCGCGATAAATTATAAACGTGATAATTGCTCATAAGCGCGATAATTGGTTACAAGCGGAATAAGCAGCAAGCACAATAGCCAAACTCACCTCATCGCTTTATTCAAACTTAGCTTTCAATTGGTTAATGGCCTCCGGCGGTGCCACTTTGCTCAGTGATGAAATACATTGCTCAAACGCCTTTGGTACGCCCGGTATATGGCTGTTTCGCGCCAACACTTCACACTGGGCATACAGGTGCTGTGGGTTACGGCTAAATTGGTAAGCCTTGTGCAATGATTTACTTGCCGCAAGCACATCAGACTTCTCCAAAGCCAATCCGTACACATACCAATATTGTGGGTCAGTTTGCGCAGTTTCAGCGGCTTGTTTAAGGTAGTCGGTTGCTTGGTCGTAATCTTTCACACGAAGCAGAGATAATCCTGCGCTGTATGGCAATACACTCGATTTCGGCTGAGCTTTAATACCTTGCTTCAATGTCGACAACGCTTTTGCTTCGTTACCTTGCGCTCGATACAAATCAGCCAAGTTGGCATAGCTGTTCTCGAAGTAAGGCTCAATGTCGATAGCGCCTAGATAAAACTCAATCGCTTTGTCGTGTTGACCTAAATCTCGGTAAACGTTACCTAGGTTCGTACGACCAAACCCTCTGTCGGCATTAAATTGCTGTATCTCAATGTATTCTTGCAATGCAGGTTTGATTTGATCTTTCTGCAGAGGATTCATTTCTCCCCAGTTACGCACCAACGCACCTGCGGTTTCTGAGCGAATCGACAATACAGGATCTTTCAATAGTGGCTCTAGAATCTGCCAACGATCAGTAAATGGAAAACCTGAGGAACCTTGCACGACGCCTAAACGGATCATCTCATCATCGTGTTTCACTGCTCTTGCCAATGAAATAAGCGTGTTCTTACCCGTGTTGCCACCCAAGCGTTCTAAGCTTGATGCTCGAATGATGTTGCTTAAGCTGGAATCTTGAGCCGAATACGCCAGTGCATCTTCTGCTCCTCTGTGCCCTATTGAATCCGCGTAAAAGGCGACAGCAAAATGTTGTTGGTTGCGATACTTAGAATCTGGGAACCATTTACCGATTTGTTTATCAGCCCACTGGTCGGTTTGATCTTCATGACAGCTAGTACACACGTTCGGCGTTTTAATGTGTTGGCTAATATCAGGACACGGGATATGCCAACTGTGGTCGCGTCTTGGGTCGACCTCCATGTAAGTCGTCTCTGGCATGTGACAAGTCGTACATTGTGAAGCTTCGGTATTCGCCTCGTGGAAGGTGTGTTTTTCAGGCGTGTACTCTGATGCAATGTGACATTGGCTACACACCGCTTCTTCGGCAATTTTCAGTTCTGCAGTATGTGGATCGTGACAGTTAGTACATGTGACGCCTTTTTCAGCCATCACTGATTGCAAGAAAGATCCGTAAACGTAATCTTCATCGTAGATTTGACCGTCGTTGTGGTAAAGCTCAGGGGTAATCAAGCTCAAGCGATACTTATCGAAGAAAGACCCGTTCACGTGGTCACCCGTTTCATTTAACTGAGTACGTCGGCTGTGGCATTGAGCACAGGTTTGAACTTGGTTGGTATGGATGATGTCTTTTGGTTGCAGGGTTGAGTTGCCCTCTTGGTAGACCCATTCTTTAACCGACTTCGACAAGTCGCGATCAAAGCCATAATGCGCGGAGGCTTGAACATCCTTTTCGCCATTCGCTTTGGCTAACTGGGCCTGCTCAACGTGCTCGCTTGCAGGGCCATGACAGGCTTCACAACCGACATTAATCTCAGACCAAGTAGTGTTATAGGTATTACTCGCGCTGTCGTAGTTTTTCTCTAGGTTCGTTGAGTGGCAATCGGCACACATGAAGTTCCAGTTTTGACCGCTATTGGTCCAGTAGAATTCATCAGTGTTGGTGGTATCCGGGTAGGGGTTAAACCAGCGTTGACCGCCTTCGCCCTCAGTGCGAGAGTCCCAAGCGAAAGGAATCAACTGTACGCGTCCGTCTTCAAACTCAACCATGTACTGTTGTAGAGGTTCAAAGGCGAAGGTATAGCTGATTTTGTAATCTTTGAATTGGCCATCCGGCCCTTCGATGTTGACCCAAAACTCTTCTCCCTTGCGAAAAAAACGGTTGGGCTTTCCTTTATGAGTCACGGTTTGATCGTTGAAATCGCCCAAAACGGACTCATCAGTCGCGTGTTTCATCGCCATATCATGATGAGAGCCTTGCCACGCTTCCACTTCTTCGCTGTGACAGTCAACGCATGCTTCAGAACCAACATACGTAGCCTTGGTAGAGCTGGCATCTAAGGTTTCTGAATCAATAAGCGAAGCTTCAGTCGTCGTCGGAGCTTGTTCATTCGCATACACATTGACACTGAGTGTCGACAACATAGGTAAAGACAACATTGCGGATAATACTGCAACTCGCTGGTGTTTCAATCCGTTCACTAGTGAGCACAACCATGCAGACATAACATTCCTTGTTTTTATACATCCTTATGCTTAATAAGGTAGACGTAAAAACAACGAAATTACAATTATTTAGCGGCAGTGGGCTCGATAGTTGTGATTCATATTCACGACTGATATCTACTCATCGATATGCTCATAAAAAAAGAGCTCCGAAGAGCTCTTTCGTGTTACCAGTTTCATCAAACATCAGTTTCAATAAACCAAAGCTTACTTATTATGGTTCTCTTGAAGTTTTTCCATAACCTGATCCAAGCTAAAGCTTGCTGCTTTTTGACGTGGTGGATATTCAGCAAAGGTTTCTAAGAACTTGCCAACATACGCTTGCGCAGGAACGAACATATAGGCATGGTCTAACAACCAGTCATAGTACGTATTCGATGTGATATCTGCGTTTTCGTATGGGTCCATTCGGAGGTTAAACAGCTTAGGAAGACGTAACGTTACAAACGGTTCTGCCCAAATTTGCATGGTACCCGTCGCACGCTGCTCCATGAACACCGCTTTCCATTGGTTGTAACGAAGTGCCGCAAGGTCACCGTCATCGGTAAAGTAGAAGATCTCCGAACGACGACCTTTCTCTTCTTCACCGGTTAGGTAAGGAAGGAAGTTGTAGCCATCTAGATGAACTTTAAACGTTTTATCACCCGCAGTATGACCTTTCAGTAGTTTCTCTTTGATCTGATCATCACCAGCAGCTGCAACGAAGGTTGGCATCCAGTCCATGTGGTGCATGATTTCATTTGAAACACTGCCCGGTTCAATCTTTCCTGGCCAACGAACCATTGCTGGTACACGGTATGCGCCTTCCCAGTTGGTGTTTTTCTCACCACGGAACGGCGTTGTACCGGCATCAGGCCAAGAGTTCATGTGTGGACCGTTATCCGTTGAGTAGAAAACGATGGTGTTGTCTTTGATGCCCAACTCATCCACTTGCTTCAATAGTTGTCCAACGTGTCGATCGTGCTCAACCATACCATCAGCGTAATTACTGATGCCGGTTACACCTTTGCTATCTGGCTGCACGTGCGTTCTAAAGTGCATTCTTGTTGCGTTCCACCAAACGAAGAATGGTTTGTCCGCTTTCACTGCGCGATCCATGAAATCAAGTGCCGCGTCTAGTGTTTCTTCATCGACCGTTTCCATACGCTTACGCGTTAGTGGGCCTGTATCTTCAATCTTGCCATCTGCGAATGATTTGATCACACCACGAGGGCCAAATTTCTTACGGAACTCTGGGTCAGTTGGGTAATCTTCATTCTCCGGTTCTTCTTCAGCATTCAGGTGGTAAAGGTTGCCAAAAAATTCGTCAAACCCGTGTGCTGTTGGAAGGAATTCATCTTTATCGCCAAGGTGGTTTTTACCAAATTGACCTGTCATGTACCCCATAGGTTTAAGCATTTCTGCAATCGTTGCATCCTCCGCTTGCAAACCAATGTCTGCTCCTGGAAGGCCAACTTTACTTAAACCCGTTCTAAGAACACTTTGACCCGTGATGAACGTTGAGCGACCTGCGGTACAAGACTGCTCCGCATAATAATCGGTAAACATCATGCCTTCTTTGGCGATGCTATCAATATTTGGAGTGCGGTAACCCATTAAGCCAAATGTGTACGCACTCACATTGGATTGACCAATGTCGTCCCCCCAAATGACCAATATATTTGGCTTTTCTGCTGCAAAAGTGGCGCTAGACGCGGCCATCATTGCTGTACCCAAAATCGCTAATCGACGTTTAGCGCCATACTTCGCTGTCATAGAAACCTCTTCGTAAGTTATTTGCATCCTGCCCTACAACGTATAGTTCATTTTTTGCGCATACGCGAGATTACCTAAGCTATTAATATTTTTGTCATTTTTATCGAGATATGGATACAGAAGTCATCGATATGGTTTACGGCAACAAACATGATAAGGATCACACATACAAACTAAGGGGCTGTTCTGGCAACACACTGGAACTGATATGAATCAATAAGTTAACTAGACATCATAACGATTGGTTATAAGCACTATAAAAGGACGGAACGGAATTTTGAGAATAACATTTGCTCATCGATGTGTTGTTCTAACGCATTAATCTTAAAAGTGAATCGGAGTCCTTATGGGTACTAAAATTAATAAACTAGCATTAGGTGTTGGCTTATTAGCAGCTTCTTCAGCGGCAATAGCAGCAGAAAAACCAAACATTCTTGCTATCTGGGGTGATGACATTGGTGTATTCAACATCAGTGCATACAACAACGGTATGATGGGTTACGAAACACCTAACATCGACCGTATTGCTAACGAAGGCGCACTATTTACTGACCACTACGGTCAACAATCGTGTACTGCTGGCCGTGCTGCATTCCTAACCGGCCAAGAACCTTTCCGTACAGGTCTACTGACTATCGGTATGCCGGGCTCTGACCATGGTATCCCTGATTGGGCTCCAACTATCGCAGACCTTCTTAAAGAACAGGGCTACATGACAGCTCAGTTCGGTAAAAACCACATGGGTGACCAAGATAAGCATCTTCCAACGAACCACGGTTTCGACCAGTTCTTTGGTAACCTTTATCACCTAAATGCGGAAGAAGAGCCAGAGACATACTACTACCCTAAAGATCCTGAGTTCCGTAAGAACTTTGGCCCTCGTGGTGTAATCAAGTCGACTTCTGACGGTAAGATTGAAGATACAGGCCCTATGACGCGTAAGCGTATGGAGCATGCGGATGAAGAGTTCCTAGAAGAATCTTTAGCATTCATGGAAAAAGCGGTGAAAGCTGACAAACCATTCTTCATCTGGCACAACACGACTCGCATGCACGTTTGGACTCGTCTACAAGAGAAGTATCAAGGTAAATCTGGTATCAGCATCTACGCTGATGGCATGTTAGAGCACGATGACCAAGTCGGTATCCTTCTAGACAAGCTTGATGAGCTTAAGATCGCAGACAACACCATCGTAATCTACTCTACCGATAACGGTGCAGAGACAGTATCTTGGCCTGATGGTGGTGCAACTTACTTCCACGGTGAGAAAGGTACAACTTACGAAGGTGGTATGCGTGTTCCTCAGCTAGTTCGCTGGCCTGGTACTATCAAGCCGGGAACTAAGATCAACGACATCATGGGTCACCAAGACTGGATCCCGACTCTACTAGCAGCCGCTGGTGATGATAAAGTGGTTGAGAAACTAGCGTCTGATAAAGGTGCGACTTACAACGGTAAAAACTGGCGTGTACACCTAGATGGTTACAACTTCCTACCTTACTTCCAAGGTAAAGAAGAGCAAGGCCCTCGTGATAGCATGCTTTACTTCTCTGCTAACGCTGAACTAAATGCGGTACGTTGGAATGACTTCAAAATTTCTTTCGCAGTAATGGACGGGAACATTGTTGATGCAGTTCGCTTCCAACCAAACTGGCCTCAAGTCGTTCATCTACGTGCTGACCCATTCGAAAAAGCACCACACGAATCGGGCATGTACCTACGCTGGATGGCAGATAACATGTGGCTATTCGTACCAGTAGGCGGCAAAGTACAAGAGTTCATGAACACGCTACCTGACTACCCAATGCAGCAAAGCCAAGTGTTGAACCCTGGTAACTTCAACCAAAATGCTTACATGCTTCAAGGTAAACTTAAGCAATTAGAAGCGGCAGCAGCGCAAGCTAAATAATTAGCTAAAAGCTTAACCAACCCTAGGAAAGCGAAACAAAGCCGTGATAGCTCAAGTGCTACCACGGCTTTTCAGTATATCAACAATGAAAACTGTCCCACATAAGCCTTTAACAGACGAGTGACGAACAAGGTTATCCGCATACATTTACTCGCATAGCCTTGTAGCTCGCCTCGTTTATGACCGTTACGTTAAGATTACGCAAATTTTTTCAAATCCCACGGACATCACTTGAAATACAGAGATATGCGTGCGATTGTATTTTAACTCACCCTAACAACTGTATGATTATGAAGACAATCCAAAGCATTGCCCTACTCTCAGCTATCGTTGCTGCACCTTCAGTATTAGCTGACGTTGAAATCCAAGTTCCATCCAGTGTTGATATTCTAGCGGTTAACGAAGCTAAGCCTGACTTAGACGGCGGCTTATTCTCTTCTCATAAAACACTGACGGTACCAGATGGCCAAAACCAAATCGTATTCCAATATCAACTTGCATTTGATAAAGGTAACGATCGTGAATTCGTAGACAGCGATGCTGTTATCGCAACATTCGATGCGACTGATACCACACTGACTTTCGATCTGCCAAAATACCGCAACACAGCAGAAGCAAAATCTGGGTTTAAAAACTTAGAGTGGAGCCTTGTTGACGAGAACCAGAATGAAATCAGCGTTAAGCAAGACAAGCTAGTTAAAGACGGTATGCAAATTGGACGTAAATACCCTCAAGAAGCAAAAGAATACAACCAGCAAGGCGGCATTGCTGCACTAGCTATAGGTACAACAGCAGGCGCAACAGCGGCGGTTGTTCAACCTGTAACACTTCCAGCAAAAATTGATGGAAATGCGGCTAACACAGCTGAAGAAATGTTGTATTTTTGGTACGAAAAAGCCGATGCTGAAACGAAGCAGAAATTCAAAGATTACGTGAACAAGTAGATTCGATTACGAACAAGTCTATAAAATATCTCGTTCAAACCAAAGAAGCTGGCACACTGCCAGCTTCTTTGATTTCATCTAAATAGGACGTTATAGGTCTAACAATCAACGATAATCAGGTCTAATCCTCGACATCAACAACATATCAATGTATTTCCCGCCTTTGAATGTACTCAGCCTTTTAGTGCCTTCTAACTGAAAACCTACTCGTTCATACAAAGCAATGGCAGCGTTGTTATCGGCATGAACCTCTAGCTCCAGACGGACCAGATTAAGCCAATTATCAGCCTGATTAATCGCTTCTTTCATTAATGCCTTCCCAACCCCTTTGCCGTGTGCATCAGGGTGAATCGCAATCCCTAAGCCAGCACTATGTCGGTCTCTCACCTTAGTCGTCATGAATAAGGTAATGTGCCCAACGACTTTACCTGACACTTCTGCGACTAAAGTGAAATGGTCTGAATGACCAAACAATCGCTCCACTTGATCAGAGCTAAGGAAAGGTTTTTGTGAGGTATTTTCTGATACTGATGAATGACGATAAATATCAAAAATGTCTTGGTTGTCTGTGGTTTCAAGATGTCTAATTTGTATTTCCAAAGTGATTCCTTACTGTCTATTTCTATCCTTAAGCTAATTTTCATATTACGGATAGCAACGAGTAGCTACAACCGTAAGTGACAGAAATAATTGAATAATCGTCATAGCCCATAAATAACAAACTCAAATACTAAAAATGCACCATTGAAGGCCCTCACTCGCCTGTTCATAGAGTAAAGTTCGCTCTCGAAGCAAATAGCTCAAAGGTATAATAATACCAATCGTAGTAAATAACTGTTCACCCTAGCTTGTTAAAAATATCGATAACGTCGTTAGGTTTTTTGATTGTAGAATAACTATTTATTGAAAAGAGCAGCCTTGTTCTCAAGCTTTTTTCCTGCGCTATTTTTGATCACTTACTTACTGTGATTGGTATAAATTGATCCATCGCTTTGAGCCTTTCGTAATACCTGACGAAAATAACGGACAAACTCAAAGGATTCCAACATGATTAATAAAATTAGCAAGTCTCTATCTCTTCTTGTCGCTGCACTTTTTTTTAGTGCATTCGCTAACGCCAATCATCATGAGATGAAAAAAGATATCGTCGATGTCGCAGTAGGAAATGGCTCTTTCAATACACTTGTAGCTGCTGTTAAAGCGGGTGGACTTGTAGATACTTTGAAAGGAGAAGGACCTTTTACCGTTTTCGCTCCGACCGATGAAGCATTTGCCAAGCTGCCAGATGGTACTGTCGATATGCTTTTGAAACCGGAAAACAAAGACAAATTAGTCGCAGTGCTAACTTATCATGTAGTCGCAGGGAAAGTGATGGCGGCAGACGTTATGAAAATAGACAAAGCGACAACAATCCAAGGTCAAAACGTGATGATAAGCGTAAGCGATGGCACGGTTATGGTTAACAATGCAAAAGTGATTGCGGCTGATGTGGAAGCAAGCAATGGTGTAATCCACGTAATCGATACGGTCTTGCTCCCGAAATAATCAAATAGAAAGAAAGTCTCAGGCAAACCAAACTCTTTGAGGGTGTGACAATTCACACCCTTTTTAACCTACTGGGCTAAGCGTTGAGCATATCCAATTTTACCTACACTAGACATAACGTTAATGGCTACTTAGTGGTTTTCTCCATCACGTAATTAGTCAGCTTAACGCCACGTATTTCGACTTCCTGTTCATTCACTAACTTAAAGCCAAGGTGCTCATAGAAAGGCATAGCGGTAATACTCACCTCAGAGAAGTATCTCGATACACCACGAAATCGACCAATCTCGAATACATGCTCCATCAAAGCTCGCCCTACACCTTTACCTTGATATTCATGATGACAAAAGAAGTGGTCAATCAACCCATTTGGTTGCAGGTCAGTATAGCCAACAATGTGGCCATCCAACTCCGCAACAAAAGGTTGGATACGATGCAGACACTTTTCCCACACCTCGGAGTCAAAGTCACTTGGAGCCCAAGCCTCAACTTGTTCTTGAGAATAGTCTCGAACGTTAATATTTCGAACAGTATGGAAATAGATCTCCCATAATGCTTTGGCATCACTAACTTGGTAATTTCGAATTCTAACCACGACACAGTCCTTTCATGTATTGCTGATTGCCTATTCACTACTTGATAGCAATACTAACGATAAAACACAGCTAGCCAAATAGTCACAACGTCTCTATCCGTACCTACAACCTTGTGCTTCTCTCTCGCGGCAATATTGATGTAATCCCCTTTAGACAAGGTAACGACACGTCCGTCTTCGAACTCAATAACACCTTGCCCCTCTAGCACCATAACCCATTCGTTTTCATTTTGGTCATACCAACCTTGTTCTGGAGAACGGTGCCCATGAGATATTATTCTTTCAATCCGCACATTCTCAGTAGTAATGATGTCGTTGAAGATTTCGTCGGGTATTGACGAAGGCACATCCGAGTAGATATTTGACATCGCTCTCTCCTAATCCTTGTTAGATGAATATGGTGCAGTGCTTTATCGTTTTATCTAAAGCTTAGCTTCCTGAGCGCCTGAGCTATAAGCTATAAGCTATAAGCTATAAGCTATAAGCTATAAGCTATAAGCTATAAGCCACAGCACTTTTTCTGAAATAGAAACGATAATAGCCAACCAAGTTACTGCAGATAAATAGCGCTTCCATCAGTACAGCAGTTGGAGAACCAACTAAGTAATTATGAACCAACCAAAAGCTAGTTCCGATGATCATCAACTCTCTTAATCGACGGTCATCTTTATTGAAGGCTGCAAAGGTTTGAA
Source organism: Vibrio sp. 10N.247.310.17 (assembly GCF_041466605.1). Taxonomy (NCBI): domain Bacteria; kingdom Pseudomonadati; phylum Pseudomonadota; class Gammaproteobacteria; order Vibrionales; family Vibrionaceae; genus Vibrio; species Vibrio sp. 10N.247.310.17. The sequence continues at coordinate 82,419 of NZ_JBFSTC010000002.1, forward strand.
ATACGGAAGCAAAGCAACTCAATATGCTAGTGAGCCCCGAGTAAGTCACAACCGTTGCGACTACTGACATGGAACTGAACAAATATTTAAATTTGGGTGACGTAGAAAACACGCTCGTCAAATATCGAATGGTCGCGATGATCATCAAACTTGCCGCCGTCCATTGTTCGAGCAAAATGAAATGACTAGAAATAAGAACGCCTGCAAAAAACAAGCATGTGACGATTTTCTTCCTCTCTTTAAATTGAAAAGACAGAAGATCGAAACAAATAGCAATTGCGACTAATACCTGAGAAAGATAAAAAGCTGACACGATTATTCCTTAAGTAGTGACCTAGCAGATTTAAATTATGACGTTGCTGTTTTATGAATGATATTGAAGTTTAGACTTTTAAAGTACCACTGATTACGGTGGTTGCAGACCCCATCAGTTTTATACGACCATTCGGTAATAGCTCTGTCGATACATACCCACCGCGGCGCGACGCTTGGTAAGCATTGAAATGCGCTTTGTTTAGTTTCTCGGACCAGTATTGTGTGAGAGCGCAATGCGCTGAACCCGTAACGGGATCTTCGTTAACACCCACCCACGGCGCAAAATAGCGCGAAACAAAATCAAGCTCAGAGTTCGACAACAATGCTGTCACAACAACGCCTCGACCTTTAATACGCTTTAGAGCATCAAAGTTTGGTGATAAATCTAATAAAACTTGTTCGCTGACAACCTCAATAAACTGCTTGGTATCGAACTCACTGTATGACACGACTTGGGCTTCACACAGCCCTAAATATTCAAGCAAATCTTTATTAGTATCCAATCCAAGATCAAGCACAGTACTTGGGAAGTCAAGCTCGATTGTGGAGTCACAAACTGTGGCAGATAGCTCTCCTGAAAGCGTATCAAACGTCACAACCTCACCCACATTGACTAACCCTCTTTCCTTCATCACATGCGCTGTTGCCAACGTACCGTGACCGCATAATTTGACTTCAACTTCTGGTGTGAACCATTTCAACGTCATCGTATTGAGGGCTAAGAATGCCGTTTCTGATACTGCCATCTCTTCAGCAATCGAATACATCAACGACTCTTCTAAAGGTTCTTGTGAAATACAAACCCCTGCAGGGTTTCCTTTAAAAGCTTGAGTTGTGAACGAATCCACTTGATATATCTCTAAATTCACAATGGCTCCTAGCGCTGATATTGAATAGACATTGCAGCCTACAATAAGCACAAACACCCCGTGCTACAAGTGTTCAACAGCAACATTATTAATACTTATTTAAGAACTAAGGAATGATAAACAAGCAGTTATGAAAAGAATTGGTGGATTAACCTGAGGGTTTAACATCGGGCAGATAAGAGATAAAACGTATCAGCCCTGGTAGGAAACAAGCACACATTCGCGGCACATAGGCATTGTATCGTGCCACAAACGTGAGGTTACTCAGCAATGGTAACTTTATTGAATCTACTGACGTACCAGAGCAGATTTCACAATGGTCAAGCCAAGCAGACCCAACATAACTCCTGTCACTTTATCAATATAGTAAGCAACACGTGTAAACTCTCGTCGAACTTTAGGTGCAGATAAAAGGAAGATAATCGCGGCATCCCACACAAACACAACCACTGTCATCCAAATGCCTAACCCTAATTTAAACATGAAACCCACCTCATTATTCAGTACAACCGTGAATAAGCTCAAATAGAACAAAAGGTTTTTAGGATTAAGGATTCCCGATAGAAAACCCGTAACAAATTCTTTAAGAAAAGTGGTTTGAATGGAGACACCTTCTTCGACAACATCGATATTACTGTAATTACATTTTTTCGCTCTTATCGCTTGAACTGCAAGGTACACCAGAAACAAACCGCCAATAATTTTTAAAGCGATCATCACTGAAACCGAAGCTGCCAAAATAGAACCGACCCCAATAAGACACAAACCAATATAGACTGCATTGGCACTGGCAATACCGAATGCAACGCCGAGTGCTTTTCTACCCTTATTTTTAACAGCACTCTTTACCACAATCACAAAATCTGGTCCGGGGCTCAATAGCGCCAAAAAGTGAGCAATCGCCACGGTAACAAAAATCCCAACTAAACCTGCATCCATAAACCAACCTCCTGTCGTTCAATTAATGCCCTACTATTGCATAACTAACGAAAAAATGCTCAAGTAGATGAATATATATTTACTAATGACCTAATAATCAAACAAATCCCGTGTTTTCGTCGTGCCAAATCGGAAGTAGATGAGTCATTCGTGCACTTCTTCAGGCGTTCGTCGGTCAAAGGTTGATATCCCCTTGATTTAACATAATGATTTTGTGCTCAAAGCTTACTTTTAGTTCCAATTAGGTCATAGGATTTTCACACCTAGATGCATTGCGTTAGGTTGAACTGAAATTAGAGACCTAAATTTGAGCTATGTCGCAAAATTTGGGCTACGATTTAGTTAAGCAAAGTAGGAAAGGAATCCGTCAGTGAAAGCATTTTATGTTTCAGTTCTTGCGTCATCATCCTTTTTAACTGGCACAGCGTTTAGCCAACAAAATGATATTTATCTCTACAATTGGGATGAATTTCTATCCAATAGTGTCGTGACCCAACTAAGTGACACGTACGGCATTTCTTTGAAACAGCAGTTTTTTTCTGATGAGTCGATCAGAGATGAAGTGCTATTAAGCGAACGTCGTGGCGCATTTGAGCTAGTCATTATAGAAAGTGTAAAGCTCAATGCGTTAGCCAAGCAGAACCTGTTTCATAATCTCAGTGAGTTACAACAATCCATTGCTGGTAACATAGATTCACGGTGGGTTGAAGGATGTGGCGAGTATGGCATTCCCTACGCTTGGGGGACTGCGGGAATCTTATATCGCAGTGACAAACTAAACGCTCCCACCTCTTGGAACGCTATTCTCGAACCAGACACGAACAGCAGTGGCCGCATAAGTATGTATTACGAACCTACGGATTTGGTGAGTACTGCACTGTTAGCAAATCAATTTGATCCATTCACCAATAATGAGCAGGAACTTCGCGTTGCCTATAAAACCCTGCAAGCTCAAAAGCCACACCTAGAAAGCAACGAATACGTCATCGACTATATTCGCCAACCCGAACGTCTTGCTAACATCGACCTTGCCTACGGTTATTCTGGTGACAGTTATGTACTCAATGATTTGGAGCCTGATGCCTCTTGGGTTTACATCGTACCTCAAGAAGGCACAACGTTATGGTTAGAGTGCATTGCTGCGATTAATAACGGAGAGTTGTCTGCACAAGCAACAACGATTCTATCATTCTTGTCGCAACCCGAGATCGCCGCTCAAAACGCAATGGATTCATGGTTTGCAACTCCAAGCTCAAAAGCAAAAGCCTTAACAACGCAAGAATACCAAAATGATCCGGAGCTTTTCCCTAGCAAAGAGGTTTTAGAACGCAGCTATCTGTATCAGCAACTCGAACCCAATAGCATTCAAATTCGTAACCGCATTGTCGACAGTTTGAGATAATTAATGCCAGTATTAAAGAAGCTCTACTTTGTGCTCATTCCTACTTTATTGTTCGTATTTGCAATAGGCGGAATGGTTACTTACCACTTAGCCTCTAACCACGCGAAACACATGTACTTAGACGAAGTACAATCTGATGTGAACACCGCGCTCGTGGCGGCTGAATACGAGCAACTTGGTCTATCTTTGCTTGTAAAAGATATAGGTTCATCGCTACAGTTCTTGCGATATATTCAAAACCCTAGTGACTACACAACCTTGTCCCTGCTGGAAAAAAGAGTGCTTCGTGTCTTAAACCAAAGTCACGTTAATCAATTTGGTCAACGTAACATCTATATCGTTGATCCTAAGTTTCAGTTAACGCTATCTACGTTACGAGCAGACCCTTTCGAAGGGTTAAAGATCCCCGATAACATCTATGAAAAAATCTTCGATATCTATACCTCGTTAATCAATAAAAACGAGCTGTCTCATAAAGGCTTCTCATATATCTCTGTGAGTGGTGAACTTAGATACGCTTACGTTATTGCAATCGACCCTTACTTGCTCCCACAAGACAAACGTGCAAACGACAGCCTAAATCGATACATACTAATTGCAGATGGTCCATTAAAACAACTATCCAACTTACTAATAAAATACAACGATGATGACAATATGCAGCTTCTGATTGAGCCATCATCGAATACTGCACACATAGAGAATACGCAGTTTGTTATCAAATCGTTTGAACAAACCAAAGACAGAATCAAAGTTGAGATGAACAGCCGTCACTTCCTCGCTCAAGTTAATATTCGCGAAAAAAAATTCAATCAGGAAAAATCTATCATTGCTAAGCAGACCTTACTTGGCAGTTTGACGACACTATTCATTATTATGCTCATCGTACACATGGTGGTGCGCTACCAATTAGTACGTCCACTCAGAGAGCTACTACACGAGATATCGATTGGCGGACTTAAACTGAGGTATTTCAAGCGTTCATCCGGGCACAGTGAAATTGATGGTTTGAAGAACGCTTACATTGATTCACTCACGGAATTAAAGTTCGAAGCTGAATTTGATCAATTAACTAAATTAGCCAACCGACGCTCGTTCATCCGACACCTCGATGTGCGTCTAAAAAGCTCGATAAGCCCTCATTGCTATCTGGTTTGCTGGGACATTATCGATTTCCGTAAAATCAATGACTTATATGGTGCAAAAGTAGGTGACAATGTACTCGTTAGTCTGGCCAAAACACTAAGAGAAACCCTGCAGAATCAACAATCCTCTTTCGGCTTCAGTTGCAGCGACTATTCAGTTGCAAGGCTAGGAGGAAACCAATTCATTGCCATATTGGAAATGGGTGAGCACCAATCAATAAACGAAGAAATTGAGAACATTAACAACACCCTAACAGGCACGACTTTCCTTGATTACTATGGTTTCAGGCTTTCAATTGCAACAGGTGTACTACCCGTCGATACCCCTAAGTTCGAGGAGATATGGCACCGATGCATCGATGAGATGCTGATTAATGCCAAAGCGCACAGTGATGGAGAAAGCCGAATCGTTTACGGCGAAGAACTACTTCATTCACTAGAAAGACATGACGTTATCGAAAAAAGGCTATTGGAGTGTTGTGAAAGCGACAACTTTGAACTTCGCTTTATGCCTATTTTCAATGCTAAGACACTTCAGATTGACGGAGCAGAATGTCTGATTCGCTGCCCTGCTCTATTTGATATAAAGGCTGGCCCGGATGAGTTTATTCCGGTCGCCGAAAGAAGTAACTTGATATCCAAACTCGACATGTGGGTCATTAGTACCGCAATAAAAAGCTATAAAGAGCTCTCTGAAATTCACAAGTACACAGGTAGCTTATCAATAAATATATCAGCAATGGAACTTTACAATCGTAACTTTGCAGACAATATTCGAAAGGTAATCGAGCGTTATCAAGTACCACCAGCCAACATCATTATAGAAATTACCGAAACCAGTTACGTTAAAAGCAGTAAACTTACAGTGCAGACTATCGAAAGTATCAGGAGCTTAGGTTTAAAAGTGTCTCTTGACGATTTCGGTACTGGCTATACAGCTTTTAACCAACTTCTTCACTACCCTGTCGATGAGCTTAAAATTGATAAAAGCTTTATCGATAATATCGTCGACGACAAAGCTGACCGAAAGATGGTCGAATCCATGGTTAACTTAGGACACTCTTGTGACACCTTCGTTGTTGGCGAAGGTGTCGAGTCTCTCGAACAATATCATCACCTTAAAAAAGCCGACTGCGACTTAATACAGGGTTATTTTTTCAGCCAACCACTCACTTACATTGAGTTCATTGAATTTGTTCGTGACCACAATCCGCAAACTATTCTGGATCAGCAAGCCCTTTTAGAACCAAGCTCTAACGAAAGGATTGTGGCACTTAATCAGAAACAGTAGTCGTATCTTGAAAGCATGACTAGTTAATAACCACGACCAAACCTTTTAGATGCTTAGCCTTGCATCGAGGTCAACAGCTCCATCATGTCTTTAGAGCTTATGTTCTTCTTGTGCCTCACTACGGCGTCAATCATCAATTCTAAGTTACCTGCAGAGATGTAATCACTAAGGACGTCGTTAAACTTGTCCTGAATTTCATCACTCGCGTACAAATGATCAGGAATGAAGAATAAGAACTGGCTTCCACTGCTACGGAATGAAATGGTGCTTTCAGGGATCTTGGTGGTCAAAGACTTAGCAGCCGAGCTCACCACAAGGTCCCCATATTCAAGGCCATATTTTTGATTAATCTCGGTAAGATTTCTGATTCGGACAAAATAGAGATCAAAGTTTTTGTCCTTCGAGTAGCTATTCTTAACAAATTTCATCAACGAAATTCGATTGCGAAACCCTGTAATAAAATCCGTAGAGTAGAGCTTTCTTTTAATAGAAAAATCCATATAAAAAATAATCCCAGTCAATAACAAGATGCCAACAAGAAAAACGCTACTGATCCGATGAACGGTAACCAAGTTATCAACCATTGAGGTGTTTTCTTCAATCACAGGGCTTTGTAATCGAAACTTGTCATTAATAAAATCGACGAGTGTGTGGTAGCAAATATCGACTTTTTTCTGCAGAGATTCCTTGGGCAACAACCCTTGACTGACCAGTTTAATTGAGGATTCCAAGCTCTTAAATTTGTCAAATTCCGCACTAAAATAAGGTTTAAAGTTTGCTGACTTGATGAAATTGGAAGACTCAGTGCTGTTAATCAATATGTCAAAACGGCTCCACGTAATATCGTACGCTAACCATAACTCATCATAATCAATGGTTTCAGAACGGCTTACCATCAAGAAATTAGCGTATTCTTTCACCAATTGAAAGACGAACCACGTTGCCTCATTTTGTCGTGTAGAAAAACTCTTATTAATATCGTTAATGCGGGTAACACTGTAGATATTAACGGTGAGCACCACTGCCGCTAAAGATAACACGACGACTTTAATGGCAGTCAATGACAACAGCTTTTTCATACGAAGTCCTTACAAATGAATATCGCGTATCTGCCAGATCATCTTGGCATGGAAGTCTGTATTATCTATATCTGGAGTCGAAGAAAGTGGATATATCAACCAGTACGGCCCTTTTTCTCTGACTGACATAAATTGGCCATTTTGTTTAATTGCAATGATCGACTGGTAATCGTCAAAGTCTTCTTTGGGCACCGCTATTTTATAGTCGTTTAGTGCAACAAAGGTCACTTGCGAAGCCATGGGTAAGTCCTTTGTTTCAAGCACCGTTTGTAAGGCCACACCGCTATAAACCACTTCCCCATCCAGCCAAGGTAATGAGGTGGTAATTTCTTTTTGAGGGAGCAATAGCAGTTGTTCTCGACTGAATTGATGCTTTTGCCCTAGGTGATCGAATATTGTGAGTTCGGATTCTGCAAAAATAGAAAATGAACAAAGTGAAAGTATAAACAGAAGTGCAGCTCTCATTTTAAACTCCATTCTAAAAAGGTCACTAAATTGAGTCTAGTTCATATTGGTCATTTGACTTGCTTAGACATTGCCTATTTTCTCAATAATGCAGTTCGACTCTTTCTGAGATAACGTTTCATTCCTGTAACCCGATGCGAACAACACCTTCCCTCCTCTAAATAAGACTTTAATTAGCGTTCATACCAGTAATCCCGGCTTTTTAAAGGCAATGAGTAATCCAATCCAGCCACTGAATACGTACTGACCATCAAAATTAACAATAAATATGAGTCAGTAAGTAGCAAGAATGCTTGTTGCTGCATAACCTTTAATCGAACGTAAGCAGCTTTGAGAGCCTAGTTTTCTGATATCTGTCACTTCTATTCCACCAGCAGGTATCGTGTGTCGCTCTTAAAAAGCTTACTCATTTCATAATCAAGGGAATCGAGAATGAGTTTGAATATAAAAAAATTTAACCCCATGACGACACTTTCAACCCTAGTAATGACGTTGGTCATGTTTCCTGTTTCTGCTGACGTTAATCAAGAACAATTCGAGTTAGGTAAGCAGAAAGCAAAGGTGTGCATGACCTGCCATGGCGTTGATGGCATCTCAACGCAAGACCCCTACCCGAACCTTCGCGGTCAAAAGGTGGGATATCTCATTTCCTCGTTAAAAGACTATCAGACAAGGGAAAGAACCAGTGGTTTGGCAATTCTCATGCAGCAACAAGCCGACACACTTTCAGACCAAGACATCCGCGATATTTCCTATTTCTATTCAATGCTCGGCAACGATTCAAACTCACTCAACGAATCAAATTCAGTCAGCGAATAAAAGCTTTAGGCAAGGAGCCTTGTTATGGAACAAGTGACACCGCAATACAACATTAAGGTCGTTAAGTACTTCATCATCGCGTCTTTAGTGTGGGCAATCGTAGGTATGATCATCGGGGTGATTCTCGCCGCGCAATTGTATTGGCCAGTCTTAAACTTCGATTCTCAATATTTCCAGTTTGGTCGACTGCGCCCGCTACATACATCTGGGGTGATTTACGGGTTCGTCGTGAACATCTTGATGGGGACATCTTTGTACATTGCCCAGCGAACAGGCCATTGTGAGTTGTTCAATAAAAGCCTTTCATGGATGGTATTTTGGGGATGGCAATTTATTCTATTGCTTGCGGTCATTTCCTTACCCGCAGGCCACACCAGCTCAAAAGAGTATGCGGAGCTTGAGTGGCCAATCGACTTGATGATTGTGTTGGTTTGGGTGCTGTATGCGGTGTTGTTCTTTGGCACCCTTGCTAAACGAAAGGTCAGCCATATCTTCGTGGCTAACTGGTTCTTTGCTGCTTTCATCATCGTCGTTGCAATGATTTTCATCGTGAACAACCTCGCGATGCCTGTGTTGGCGATGAAGTCCTACTCTGTGTTTGCAGGCGCTCAAGATGCGATTGTTCAATGGTGGTGGGGACATAATGCCGTCGGCTTCTTGCTGACCGCTGGTGTGATTGGTATGAACTACTATTTCATACCTAAAGCGGCGGATCGACCTATCTACTCGTACCGTTTGTCTGTGATCCATTTTTGGGGCTTGGTCGGCTTTTACACGTGGGCCGGAACGCACCATTTGGTTTACTCTTCCGTTCCTATCTGGATTCAGAACATCGGCATCGTAATGTCTTTGATCCTGTGGCTCCCTTCTTGGGCTGGTGCGTTCAATAGCGCAATGACCCTTCTACAAAACAAAGAAAAGCTGAAGTCCGACTACATTCTTTTATTCTTTTTCTCAGCAATTCTTTACTACTGCTTGGCGACATTCGAAGGTCCCCTACTCGCTATTCGCTGGTTCAACATGGTGGCACACAACACCGAATGGATCATCGGTCACGTACATTCCGCAGCTCTTGGATGGGTTGGAATGTCAGGGATAGCGGTTTTTTACTATTTCATTCCACGCTTATGGGGCCAAACCGATCTTTGGTCACGACGACTGATTAAGTGGCACTTTTGGCTCGCTCATGCTGGCGTCGCCATCTATGCGATAGCACTTTGGATCGCAGGCATCGGTGAGGGTTATATGTGGCTCGCTCAAAATGAAAATGGCGAACTGATTTACAGTTTTGTTGAGGCTATGGACTTTAAAGCACCTTGGCTATTCATGCGTTTCTTTGGTGGCGCGCTGTTTGTACTTGGACTGTTTTTAATGGCATTCAACTTGTACAAAACGGTTCGTATGCCAGTAGTACACGACGCTAAACATACCGTTAATGAGGGGGCTTAAATGATGAGTAAAGACTTTACACATTCAATCGTCATTTTAATTTTGACCACCGTTGTCGTTGCCTCCTTCTCTTTGTTGGTTTGGGTAGTGCCAAGCATTGTCCGCGGAGACGATATTGCCAAAGGCAGTTTAGCAATGCCACTCACACCGATTGAGTTGGCAGGGCGAGACATCTACATCAGTGAAGGTTGCCATGTGTGTCACACCCAAATGGTTCGCCCTCTAGAGCCAGAAGTGAAACGTAATGGTCGCCCGAATAAAGAAGCCGACGATATTTACGAATTTCCTAACTTGTGGGGTTCTAAACGTACCGGCCCTGACCTCACTAACTTAGGTAGAAAGTATTCTGACCAGTGGCATGTTATTCACCTAACTGATCCTAGAAAAGTCGTTCCTACATCGATCATGCCCTCTTACCCGTGGCTGTTTGAGCAGACGCTTACTGGCGATGATATCAGCGCCAAAATGGAGGTTTTACGTACCTTAGGTGTGCCTTATACCGATCAAGAAATTGGTGATGCCAGATTGCAAGTAAGAGGCAAAACCAAAGGTGAAGCGCTGATTCGCTATTTACAAAGCCTGGGTAAAGATACGTCACAGGAGGTATCACAATGAGCACATTCTGGAATCTATGGGCGGTACTCTTAACCTTAATATTCTTTATTCTGATGGTGTCTGTTGTCGTTAAATACTGGCGTAGCAATCACAAGGCCGATCACGACCACACCATTGGCACCTTTGATGGTATTGAAGAGAAAGATGCGCCTCCACCTAAGCTGTTGTTTGTAAGCTATGCGGTCGCATTTCTTTTGTCTGCTGGTTATTTGGTGCTCTACCCCGGGCTTGGCGAATGGGAAGGGTTAGTCGATTGGAAGCAAAGTGACGACAAACTCAGCTCACCCAGCACAACGTTAAACGAGCAATTCTCTCAAACAACGGAAACCACCCTCGAAGGATTGTCTGGCATACCCGAAATAGTAAACAGCGGACAAATCTTGTTCCAAACTCACTGCGCGGCTTGTCACCGCGACAACGCTCAAGGTCAGAAACACTTCCCTAACCTTATTGACCAAGAATGGCTATATGGTGGTAGTGATGAAGCGATCATTCATTCGATCGCCAAAGGGCGAAATGGCGCGATGCCGGGTTGGAGCGAGATAATGCGCCCCGATGAAGTGGCTAAGGTTTCTTACTACTTAGCTTCGCTCAATCAACGCCATACCGATGTTCCAGAAGTAAAAGTTAAAGTCGGCAAAGAGCTGTTTGCAAAATATTGTTCATCTTGTCACGCCGATGGTTCTATCGCGAATCCGGCGATCGGCGTCCCTGATCTTTCCGACGATATTTGGCTGCATGGCGGCAGTATTGAAGAAATTCAGCACACTATCAACAAAGGCTTGAACAACCTGATGCCTGCATTTGATAAACAGCTTACGGAAAACGAGATACTCGCACTGGGTGCTTACATTCGACATGCGGGCTCAGAGCAGCAGCAAAGACTCGCGAACATAGAAGCTCAGTCTGTTGAACGTGGTGAATACCTCGCTTATGCCGGTGACTGTGTCGCGTGTCATAGTGCCGAAGGTGGCGAACCTTTTGCTGGCGGCCTGCCGTTTGTGACCCCTTTCGGCACCGTATATTCAACCAATATTACACCCCATACAACGGAAGGTATTGGTACTTACGATTTTGATAATTTCCGAGCCGCGTTAGTTGCAGGCAAAGGTAAGAATGGTTACCTGTACCCTGCAATGCCTTACACCTCTTATCAATACCTCACCGACCAAGACATGCTCGACTTGTGGGAATACATGCAGTCAATCACCGCGGTGCCTCGCCGCAATGACGACAACAGCATGATGTTTCCCTCGAATATACGTCTAGGTCTGCTCGGGTGGAACATTGTGTTCATGGATACCGACCCGATTGACTATCAAGTGCCTGAAGAACTTAAATCGGAAGTCGAAAACGTTGAGAAATGGCAACAAGGGAAATATTGGGTGGCTGGTCTTGGACACTGCTCTGAGTGCCATACCCCTCGAAACATTGCTCAAGCTCTGATACCCGAACGTATTTTCCAAGGTAACTTGATTGACGGTTGGAATGCGCCCGATATCACGGCCAACGAGCTGTATGTCGATGGTTGGGATGAAGCGACACTGACCGATTTCTTACACACGGGTCACTCAGACAAAGGGACTGCTTTTGCGGGCATGGCAGACGTAGTAAAAAACAGCCTAAGCTTGATGACGCGTGAAGATATCGAGTCGATGTCCTATTACCTACTCAGTGGTGACATCAACAACACCATCAGCAGTGACGCCGTTCCGTTGCAGCCCAAAGGGTTTGATGAAGACTCTTACGCGACTGACATTTACACCACGTATCGCCAGACATGTGGAGCCTGTCATGGTGACGATGGTAAGGGACGTGACCCTATCGCCCCTACTCTGTTGAATAACGGCATAATCATGCACAGCGATCCATTCAACACCATCGCGGTAACCGTCCGTGGACTACAACCCACCTATCTCGACAAAGACAGAAACTTCATGCCAATGGCAAGCTTTGAAGATGTGCTGTCGGATCAAAGGTTAGCTGAGTTGATCACCTTCGTGCGATTGCACCTTGGAGATAGAGAGGAACCAGTAACGGCAGAACACGTTCGAGAGGTAAGAGAAACTCTTGAAGCTGCAGGTTACGCTGGAGGGTTACACACCACACCTGAAATGTACGAAAGTCGAGATAAGAACATTAACATTCGCTAGGTTCTGTACGTATTCAATTTACTCGGTAAGCAGCCACAATACGTTACTTCTATCACGGCTTAATCAATTAAAAGGAGACCAGCGTGTCTCCTTTTAATTGTTATCAAACTGACACTCTCAACGATTGAGACCACAACACAATTATAACTAACTGATTACACAATTAAGCAGAGCTGCACATAATGCGATCAATCTCGCAGAACAAAGATGACACCAAGTGCATAATATGCAAAATTTTCTAAAGATGTACTAAGGACAGTTATGGATACAACTACACTCATCTACGATACATTGGAAGGTCTGTCGAGCGCAAAGCCACAGCAACACGCTCAAATCCGCCAAAATCTATATAACCAATTAGATTTATCATTTGAGAAGCAGTTGGCTTTGTATTCATCAGTTCTTGGTCCAGCAAGTGCTGGTAGATTGACCGATTTGGATAGCGCAGTGATGTCTGCACGCAAGATTGTTGGCTTAGAAAACAGCTAAGTAATCTTCAACCGCTCTCAACTTTAACGCTGCCACTGTGCAGCGTTTTTTATGGATGCCATTTACGATAAGTACCGTTGGTTACGATGAATGCAGTTAGGTACGATAAATACTGTTAGTTAAGATCAGTTCAATAAGGTCTGTTTTTCAAGTTACACGCATTCTCATTTGGTTAATCTTATGTTCCATTTTTAACAGGTGTGCAACCTCAACAATGGCGCTAATGTTAGTAGCACGTTAACCACACATCGGATTGAAGAATCATGAGAGTACTTATTGAATATACACAAACAGGCAAATACCGTGATCATGCGTGGGAAGCACTAACTATTCGTTCCAAGGGCGAAGTTCAAGCTGTGACTCCCTCTTATGCGGCTCAACTTATCGAACAGAACCGCGCCAGCTTATCGACTACTGAAAATCAAGATATCGTCATCCAACCATAATGAGTTTAGGAACTATCCCTCCCGGTTCTTAAACTCTCTGTTTTACTCGCTTTAGTAATCAATACGATACTGAGTAAAACAGAGTTTGATGACATAAAAAAACGCTGCACGGATGCAGCGTTTTCTTGTTTCTAGCGTATCTTGTCTCTAACGTAGAGAGCTTCTAACATCGATAGCTTCTAACGTAGATAACCTACGCAGAGAGTTTGACTATTTTGGCAGGTTCTCTAACGCATCAACCATCGTCATTAACTTATCGACAATTCGTTCACCATCCATTCTCAAACCATTGTGCTCATACTCGTTGGTAATCCACGCTTTTGAGTTTGGAATGTTCGCCAGTGTTTCGCGGCTGTAATCCAGCTCTACGTACATATCGTCAGCGTAAACTGCGCATGCCATTGGAACCGTATTCTTACTCAGCTGCTCTGCGTTGTACAAAGCGCCCCAGTCCGACTTCTCGGCCAACATATTTGCCGCTTCACGTAATGGCTTAAGCGTTTCTAGTTGGTCGAACATCCATGGGTACACCATTTCTCCGGTAAACCAGAACTCGCTACCCGATTGATAGTTAAAGTGTGGGTACTGCTCGCGTACTCGGTGTGCAGACCAGTTAGACGCTGCACCTTGGCAGTAAATCGATTCATGCAAAATAGCGTAGATTGGGTTCGTTAGGTAGCCCTGCTCTTGCTGCATTTGATTTAAGAAGCTGTAGCTCAACTGCTTGCTTCCGTTCACTTCAACAAACGCACTCTCCAGTGTGAAATACATTGGAAGGTTTGCTTCGCCGCCACCAAGATTAATACCTATTAGCTGGAACTGTTCAACTGTAAACACCTGACCGTTTGGCAGTCTCACATCATTGTTAAGCAGGTAATCAGAGATCTCGCGACACATCGCTTGTGCTTGTGGGAATTGAGCAAAGAAGGCTCTGTTTTTGTCTTCTACACGCTTGTAAGTCGCACGATAAACATCGTCAGCTTCGCGTTCAATAGAAGGAATGCCGCCAGTCACATAACAACGCTGCAAGCTCTGTGGGAACAGCGACAAATAGCTCAGTGTACAGAAGCCACCAAAGCTTTGACCAATCGTCGACCATTGCTTAATACCAAACTGTTCACGAATCGCTTCAGCGTCACGAACGATGTTATCCGCTCTGAAATGCGTTAAGTACTCAACTTGTTGTTCTGGAGACAGATGGGCCAACGTTTCATGGCTGATCACCGTGCTGTTGCCTGTACCACGTTGGTCAAGAAGCAGAACACGATAGTTTTGTAATGCACGCTTTAGCCAACCTGATTGACCGCTCACTCGTGGAGATGGAAAGCCTGGGCCGCCCTGAAAGTAGATCAACCACGGCAGCTCTTGCGCATCTTTAGCGAGATCAACCAGCTCACGTGCGAAGACTTGGATCTGTTGTCCATCTTTTGCTTGGTAATCGAGTGGCAACTCAAATGAGTGCTGACGATACAGGGTGGTTCCATCAATAAAGTTAGCTTGCACGCTTCATTCCTTTTTTATCTGATTCTAAAGTCATCGGTACGAATAAAAACGGCGCCCTTTGGCACCTTCCTTAGCAAGATACGCATACTAGCTTGTAAATGAAACCGTTTGTTTAACATGATTGTGAAGGTGCTTCATCTAATTGCTTAGTTTACCTTCAACGCGTAACAACTTGTGTCAAAACAGAGATTTTAAGGTGTGATCTATTGAGAGGAAGAACAAAAGTAGAACACAAATAAAAAGAGCTTAACGAGGTGAGGATACGTTAAGCTCTTTGGTTTTATCTGTTGTAGCGTGTGTTATCAATAATGCTATCAATGCACTAAGCACTAAGCACTAAGCACTAAGCACCAAATTATGAAGTCGTTAGCTCCCCTGCACCTTGAATCGAACGTTGGCTGCTTTCAACAAGAATGGCCGTTGCGGTTTCTTTCAACGCGCCCCACTCTGCCTCATCAACTTCAATGCCATCGTTCCACGCTTTCTCTTGAGTTTTGAAAAGCGCTTCCGACTCAATGTGTGTTTGGTAGCCATCTGACAAACGTTCGATATCGAAATCCTGGACGGAAAGTTCGATGGTCATATTGTGGATATGTTCGTCCGATGTCAGTGGCGAATCTGATAAAAACAGTTCTGGAGCAACGCAACCACGGTTAAGCACATACAAGGTGCTCTTAGGGTTTGAGCCATTATCCCAACGTGCGGTACACGCGATGCCTTTCGCTGCCAGTTTCACAAGCTCACTGTACGCTAACCAACGGTTATGGCAGTTGTTTAGCTCGATTTTCAGTGTCTTTTTGCCGACCATTTTCTCAATGGCGTAATCCATAACCACAGGAAGATGACACGCTAAGCTCGCCTTGTGCAGGTCCACTTCAACTGTGTTGTCGCTTGTCACTTGGATGTCTACAGGGCAATCGTCTTCTAGCCCCATAAAGTTGCTCGCGTTGTTAAAATGACGAACACCATCCAAGCCAACCATTTGTAAATCTGCCACCATGTTCGCTATCACATCGGCTTCACCACATGTACGACGCATACCCAAAAAGGCTTTATTAACGGCCGCTACCAGTTCATTGTGAGAAACGATCATAACGATTTACCTCCATGTTGAGCGTTGATATGTGTAGGAACTTTATTTGAGTCAGCCATCTCCGCTTCACTTGGTAAGATTGGGAACACCCATTCGTCCTGATGAATTTCATCAAGCAGTGGTGCACCTTGGAAAAACGTCACTCGTACCCAACGGTCTGAGCGAGGATCAAACTTAGTCGCACCAAACATTGCTAGCTTGCAACGCAGCAAGTGCATTGGTGGTGAGTCTTGATGTAGCACATTCATTTGAATGTCGCCCATCGCCTTGTTACCTAGCGTCCATACACGCCGCGCAATGGCACGATGCTGCGGCTGCTTAACAAGAAACTCTGCCAATGAAAGCTCTGGCGCGAATTGCAATAAAGCATGGTACAAGCGGTAAGCTTGACGGCCGATATCCAACGGCAGTTCACGCTCTTCGCCGAGTTCCTCGCCTCGAACACCGAGTCTTGGCTCTTCTTTGTCTTGAGAGCGATACCAGAACCAGTAGTTATTTTCTGCTTTTGTAAAGTCGGTCGCGATCGCCCAGCGATACTTCTCTTCTAGTACAACAAGAAGATCTTGAATCTTTTTGCCGCTAGGAAGCGACAGTGTTTCGCTGCAATTCATTTGCTCTTGATGGGCGTCCACTAATTCTGGGTACAATTCCATCAAACATGAGATAAGGATTTCTTGGGCTTCCATACTCATTTGCTTAGATTGCTCGACTAACTGCGACCATGTATCGCACAGGCTGACAGAAGCTTCTAATGATTGTTCTGTGTGCTTCAAATCATCAACAGCAGCTTTGTTCAGCTCTTGCTGTGTTTCATTGATGGTAACGACTTGTTCTAAATGACAAATCGCTTTTTTAACTAAGGTACGTAGTGGCTCGATCAACGCCGTATCAGTCTCACTGGACAACACGTCCGCCAATGCATGTTCACGGGTCGTCATCCACTGATCGACAATACTAGGGTGGTTAATAAGGTATGGCGCCATGCCTAAACCAGTTGCATTACCAACACCAAGGTAACGTTGTAATCCTCGATGCAAGGTAATCGCTTGTTCACCGCCCTGTTGTTCGGCTAGGTAATGAACCCAGTCTAAGCTGAACTCACGCAGCATATACACCGCACACATTTGCGCACTAAACGACTGATTAAAATCTTCATTTTTCTCTAAGATTTTAAAGTCAGCAATACCAAATTTGCCATTACCGTATACCGCTGTCGTTCGCAGGATGTAACCCACTTCAGCCAGTTCTTTCGGCGTTGGTTGAACACCTTTAGCCAAGTGACTAACGATATGTTCAAACACACGTACGCTTTTGTTTGCACGCGCCAACACAAGTACGTTATTTGGATTACGGCCAGCTTCTTGAAGCGGTACATTCGCACGAAGTCTTTCAAGTAGGGCGACATCAACATCACCAAGAACAAGCGCAAACGTTACGTCCCACTTTTCAGCAATTACACGGTCATTTCGTTCGTCATCTGCAATTTCATCGCAAAAAACAACCAAATGATAAACATGGTTTGGCGTCGCAAGCTTATAGATAACATGACCAAAACCTTGAGCGTCTAATTGCCATTCATGTTTCGTCACTTTCCATTCTTGCTGAGCCATTTTACGAATCAGAGTTCTAACGAAGCTGATACGTGTTTGGTGCATTGCACCTAGCCTTTCCGGTGCCATGACGACAGTCGCGTCACGTAGTGCTGATTCAGTGTAGGTAGAACGATGTGCATCCATTTTGCTCACCACCTTATAGTTATAGGATTTTGCTAGCCATTCAGAACCGATCGTTGCCATCATTTGAAGCATTCGTTTTTACAGTGTGTTGGTTAGCTTTCACGTTATTTGGGGTAAGTGAACTCACCCCTTATTATTTGTCCTGACTAGATCGATTGACCTAAATACGTGCCGCCCGGTGTATCTTCACCAGTACGGGTTTCCTCTTCCTTTCGGAATCTTGTGTCAGCCTTCTTTCAAAGGCTGACACCTTGTTTCTCTTTCATTTTTAGAGAGCGTTTTCTCTGCAGGCTCTTTTCTTTACAGACCCTGCTCTTTTATAAACTCGGCTCTTCTACAAACCCTGTTCTTTTGCCATCTTGATTGCGATTTGAGGCGCATTCCAGAGCGATGGCAGTAAGATTATGGACACTGGTACCGCTGTGATTACGATGAACGATTGCAGCGCTGAAATGCCGCCAGAACCTAGGGAAATCAGAATCAACGCTGTTACCCCCATCATCACACCCCAGAAGGTACGAATAATTGCGTTAGGCTCAGTCTCACCACTGACTACCACACTAATGGTGTAAGTCATCGAGTCACCGGTCGTTACGATGAAGATCGTGGTTAAGATCAAGAACAGAATAGAAATAAGCATCGGCATAGGTAACTGCTGAGTTACCGCCAGTAGCGCGCCTGGTAAGTTGAAGCCTTCGAACGCTTTACTTACGCTGCCTGGGTCCGCAATTTCGAACGCAAGACCAGAGCCACCAACAATCGTGAACCAGAAACAAGTTACAAACGGTGCGATAAGGCTAATGGTTGATACCAATTGGCGAATACTACGACCGCGTGAAATACGAGCGATAAAGATTGCCATCATTGGACCGTAACCTAAGAACCAACCCCAGAAGAACACTGTCCACCAGCTTAACCAACCTTCATCACCACGGTATGTTGCCATTGGGATGAAGTTATCTATCATGCTGCCTACACCTTGAATGTAGCCATTGAAGATGAAGTTCGTTGGACCGAAGATAAGGATGTAAATCATCAATGCCATTGCTAAAATTACGTTGTAACGACTTAGCATTTGCATTCCGCGGTTGAGACCACTTAATGCCGACAATGTGTAAAGCACGATAGCGAACAAGATAATGATTAGCTGAGTTGTGAAGCCATCTGGAATACCAAACAGTTCATTCAGAGCGTAGCTGACTTGCAAGCCCAAGAAGCCAATCGGACCGATAGTACCCGCCGCTACAGCGACAATACAACATGCATCAATCAGTGCGCCGGTATGGCCTTTCAGTGCTCTTTCGCCCAAAACTGGGTAAAGCAAAATACGAGGTTTAAGAGGCAAGCCTTTGTCGTAGTGAAGGTGCATAACCACGATAGACGTTAAGCTGCCCACAATAGCCCATGCTAGGAAACCCCAGTGCATGAATGATTGTGATAAAGCATTCACTGCGCCTTGCTGTGCGTTTTCTTGTGCACCATACAACGGTGGTGGGTTAACGTAGTGTGCGATAGGCTCTGCTGCCGCCCAAAATACACCACCGCCCGCAAGTAGCGTACAGAAGATGATTGCCATCCAACGGAAGCCATCCATTTCAGGTTTCGCGATGCCGCCTAGGATAACCTTGCCTGTTCGCCCTGCCGCCAGGCCAAGACCAATAAGAAAAGTCAGAAGAAGAAGCATTTGCCAATAAGGGCCGAACACTTTTACCGACCAAGCAAAGCCTGTATTTACTAAGCTTGATAGCAGCTCGCCATCAAATAAAGCAAGCGCCACGAACAGAGCGATAAAACCGCCGCTGTACCATAATGCTGGGTTGGTAAGTCCTAATTTGTCTGAAGTCGATTCAGACTGGTTTGTGTTACTCGTTTTGTTGCTTGCTGTGTGTGCTTGACCCGCATTTACGTTTGAAGATTTCACGCTATTGGTTAAATCAGACATACTCTGACTCCAGAGGTTTCTTTGCAGCTGTCATTTTAATGATGACTACAAGAGGTGTATTTAACACCTGCCCTATTGTTTTTTGTGTTGGGCAGGCTAATCCATGTTTGGGTTACCGCGTTGCGAAATAGACCGTTGTTCCTTTTGAATAGTTAAATTGGTAACAACAGCACTTCTAAATGAAGGTTAATTAGAAGGCTGCTAATTCGATGATTACTAGTGAGAAAGCACTTAACCCTTACTTTGAGGCTCTAGGCCATCTTTCAAGAAGTTAAACCAGTTTTCTCCCAAGACTTGCCCAGCTTCAGACTCGCTGAAACCATGACGCATCAATCCGTTATAAATATTTTCCATACCCGCACTACCACAGAACCAAGGCAACGCATCTGGCCAACCTGAGTTGTTCGCAGAGCCTTCACCGTAGTCCATTGCTTTAGACCAACGACCATTTCTCATCCATTCAAGAACGGCTTGAGGTTGGTTTAAGCATAGGTCACTACCAATACCTAGGTGTTCTACGCCAACCATGTCAGCGGTCGTCGCAACCATTTGGCAGAAATCTTCCAACGTACATTGGCTGCCATTTGGTAGGTGGAATGGGTACAAGCTGAATCCAATTAAGCCACCGCGTTCGGTTAGGGCTTTAATCACATCGTTTGATTTGTTTCGTAGTGCATCATGAGCAAACGTTGGGTTCGCGTGGCTGATACAAATAGGACGAGAAGACAGGTCAATCGCTTCAAGCGTTGAACGCTCCGCACTGTGAGACATATCGATGATCATGCCCACTCGGTTCATCTCTTCGATAGCTTGCTTACCAAAGCGCGTGATACCAGTGTCGTTCTTCTCGTAACAACCCGTCGCCAATAAGCTCTGGTTGTTGTAAGTAAGCTGCATGATCAAAAGACCTTGCTTGCGCATCACTTCGATAAGACCAATCTCATCGTCGATTGGAGAACAGTTTTGAGCACCAAGGAAAATGCCGACTTTGCCGGTCGCTTTTGCAGTTTCAACATCAGCCATTGAATGAATCGGCATGATAATGTCTGCATTCTGCTCGAATCTTAAGTTCCATTCTGCAAAGCGAGATAAGGTTTCACGAGCTGTCTCGTGGTAAACCGCGGTAGCGTGAACTGCTGTAATGCCGCTCGCCTTTAGTGTTTGGAAATATTCTCTGTTCCAATTGCAGTATTGCAATCCATCTATAACAATCCGTTGCTGGTACATAACCACTCCTATTGAAAGCTCAGTGTTCTAGCTCGGTTTTGAAAACACGCTCAAATAACATGTTTTCAAAAATGGGTTAAATCACTTGTCTAATTTCGTTTGCTGCTTTGGTTGGGATGTTGGCCTGACTCTGTGAATCAGGCCAATTCGATAGCTGGATAGCTAGAGACTTAATATCTTCAGCTATCCAATTCTTATATAGAAAGTTGATTAGTAAGGACGCTGGTAAGCCGTCTTCACGACTGTGTAGAACTCTTTCGCGTACTGACCTTGCTCACGAGGACCGAAGCTAGACTCTTTACGACCACCAAACGGTACGTGGTAGTCGGTGCCTGCTGTTGGTAGGTTCACCATCACACAACCTGTTTGCGCTTGTTGCTTGAACATTGCGCTAGTACGTAGGCTTTGAGTAATGATGCCGCCCGTTAGACCAAAGCGAGTATCGTTTGTTGTCGCGATAGCTTCTTCTAAGTCGGCTACACGAATCACGCTTGCCATTGGTGCAAACACTTCTTCTTGGTTCACTTCCCAATCGTTCTTAGTATTCAAGAACAGCGTTGGAGACATGTAGAAACCTTCGTGTTTCATGCTTAGGCGTTCGCCACCAAATGCTAGCTCACCGCCGCTTTGACGTGCTTTCTCAACCCAACCAAGGTTTGCTTCAAGTTGGTTACCATCGACAACAGGGCCCATGAATACGCCGTCTTCTAGTGCGTGACCCACTTTAAGCTCGCTCATACGTTTGATCAGTGCTTCAACGTATTGGTCGTGAATGCCATCCATAACCACTAGGCGAGAAGATGCTGTACATTTTTGACCCGCGCCAGAGAACGAACCTGCGATAGTCGCATCAACAGCTGTTTGGATATCCGCATCATCAGCAACCACAAGTGCGTTCTTACTGCCCATTTCTAGTTGGCAACGAACGAAGTTTGGCGCTGTAGCAGCCGCAACCTTACGACCTGTATCAACAGAACCAGTAAAGCTCACACCGTTCACTTCTTTAGAGTTGATCAGTGCATCACCTACTTTCGAACCACTACCTAGAACAAGGTTAAACGTGCCTGCTGGCATGCCTTGGCGGTGGATAATCTCAGTTAACGCAACCGCACTTGCTGGTGTTAGGTTTGCTGGTTTCCAGATAACGCTGTTACCGAAAGCCAATGCTGGAGCGATTTTCCAAGCTGCTGTTGCCGTTGGGAAGTTCCAAGGAGAGATGATGCCGATAACACCCACCGCTTCACGAGTCACTTCTACAGAAACGCCTGGGCGTACTGATTCTGCGTTGTCGCCAATTTGACGAAGCACTTCAGCCGCAAAGTACTGGAAGAACTGACCTGCACGGTAAATTTCGCCACGACCTTCAGCAAAAGGCTTACCTTCTTCACGAGAAAGTAACGTACCTAGCTCATCACAACGTGCAATCAGCTCATCACCGATTGCTTGAAGTACTGCTTGCTTACGTTCAATAGGCGTTTTTTCCCACTCTGGTTGAGCGTTCTTCGCCGCTGAAATCGCTTGTTGAACTTGGTCAGCACTTGCTTGTGCGAAGTTACCGATGTTTTCAGAAATATCTGATGGGTTAATGTTCGCAACGGTGCTTACACCCGCTTGCCATTCGCCGCCAATGTAAAGTGCGTTTTCTGCTTGAACATTCTGTAATTGAGTCATCATTCTGTCCTTGTAACGGTTAGGTTGCGGTTGAGTCTGGCAACCATCTGGTTAATTAATAAACTGTTAATATTCAGGTAATTAATTGCTAAAATAAGATGTATATTTTGTTTCTAAAGTGAACCAAGTCGCTTGTATCAATAAACCACTTCAATTTAAAAGAGTTTTGATCCGCAAATAGCCTTAGTTCACAGTCGAATTATTCAGGTTGAGACGCCGATGCGTAAACCACGAACTCAACCAACATTTCTTCTCTTGCTAACCCTGCAACGACGACCGCAGCACGGTTTGGATAAGGTGCATTGAAGTATTCTCCGTATACGCTGTTGACCGTTTTTAGATATTCACGGTCTGTCACGTAAATCAGAACTTGCAGCACTGAATCCATAGATTCGCCTGCACACTCCAACGTATGAACAAGGTTGTTAAAAGTCTGACGCGTTTGCGCTTCGATACCGCCTTCTACTACTGCGCCAGTTTCATCAATTGGAATCTGCGCTGTGTATAGAGTGCCGTTATTAACGATTGCCCACTCTAGTGGTGCTTTTGAAGCGAAAAGCTCAGTTTTTACTGGGTGTTTTTTAGTTTGTGCGTTCACGATTCCATCCAACTTTGTAACAACTATGTTTCAAGATGGTTAAATACTGCGCCTTGACGACTGATAAATCTAACGGTAAATTTTGTGCATTTGATAAATAAAATCTATCACCTTGCGAAAAGTAAGGTATAGCAAGGGCTAGAGAAGGATCAGTGCCATGAGTATTAAGCTACAACAGTTAAAACATTTTGTTTTAGTGGTCGAAGAAGGCGGATTTCGAGCAGCATCTCACCGCGCAAATCGGTCGCAAGCGGCGCTTTCTACGTCGATAAAAGAGCTAGAAAAAATACTTGGTCAGCCACTGTTTGAAACAGGCAACAAATCAACCCTGACACCTTTCGGGGAAATATGCCTGCCAAAAATTATTCAATTCCTAAATGTTTACAAAGCATTAGACAATGACCTACGCGCAGCCGCGGCAGGACAACAAGGAAGAGTTCGAATAGCAAGCGTGCCATCAGTAGCGGCAAAATTAATCCCTAGTGTTTTAGGGGCTTTTTGTGAGCAGTACCCGAATGTTGAGGTAAGCTTGATTGATGATAACGCGGCGGGTGTGGAAGCGAGATTACTCTCTGGAGAGGTGGATGTTGCCCTCGGAAATAGCTCCCATTTAGAAGAAGAGAGCATCGACTTCACGCCTTTACTCTCCGACCCTATTGGTGTGGTCTGCCTCAAGGACAACCCCATTGCCTCTCAACGAGAGGGAATAGAATGGCAAACTTTGTTAAAACAACCCTTCATTCGTAACGGGACTTGTACCCTACTTGACCCAACACCTGCACGAATGCTCAGCGAACAAGCTTTGTATTCAGTCGAGAACATTACTTCGTTGTTTTCGGTGTTAGAGCTCGGGATAGGCGTGACCACGCTGCCTAAACTGGCTTTCCCAACCAATGAAACCCGCTTGGTGTGGATTCCGTTGATTGACCCGCCCTTACAGCGTCAAATTGGCATTTTCAGATTGTCTGATCGTACGATCTCGCCACAAGCGCAGGCTTTTCATGACTTATGTATTCAATATCTAAGTTATGAAGACGAATAGAGGGACATGATTGAGTTTGTTTGCTTAAAAAGCGGTTGTTAGAGCAACACATCAAGAAATTCCAGCTCGAATCTCCAGACTTTTGACCTTTCTATCTTGGGCTTAGTGCCCTAACCTTCAGATTTTTGCCCTATCTTCAGCTCCTTACATCCACGTGAGGAGCTGAATTTCTTCCATCATATTCATCTTAAACGCCTATTTTTCCGTTTCGAATCGCCAGAAAGACGTTAAGAATGAAGTCGTGACAAACTATTTTGAAAAATAATCACTTCCAGATAGAGAACGCCGTACAGATAAATCACTCAATGCACGAAGGCTTTCATCGCTGATTAAAACTGGCTTTATCCACTTGTAAATTTGCACGCAATAATCAACTTATAAATGACGCTAAGTGTTTGAATATACGTAATTGATAAGATCATAACTTGCCAAATTGCTATCTAAAACTTTTGCACAAAAACGCCCCTTTTCGCTGAAAATAAAGCATTTAAAATTTTCATGAATAAAGTTATTCAACTATTACTTTCATAAATGAAAAACATTTATTTCAAAAATGGAATTATTGATGTCGCTTTTTGTCGTTTTGATCACATAATTTTAGGCGTAGTTTATATTTTGTCGAAACGATAGCGAATTAGTTTTTATCGTTTAATTTCGTCAGGAGATATAAAGCCAGAAAGATTATTTTTTTGTTAACAAGTAAAGGTTTATTAACAAGTCAAATTGCTATTAACAAGTAAGTGCTAGTAACAAAACATATTCAAACTGTGTTTTATATTGACTTACACTGTTAAATATAGGGTTTTATTATGAGGCTTAATGGGATAAGTAGCGACATCCTTGTTGCTGCTAAAAGAGTTATTCTCTGCCAAATAGTATTAGCCGTCGGTGTAGTTTTATATGAAGTGTTTTTTGGTAATAAAGTAGATATGGAGTCTTCAGCTTTGGGTGTCGTAATCGCGATGTTACCACCGCTGTTTGGTTTTATATATGCAAGCCTAAAGGTGCACAAGAATCCTAATTATAGTTTACGTGACTTAATGCAAATGAGTCGTGTCGTGAAAATAACCTATACGTTCTTAATGTTTATCTTGGCATTCCAGTTTTTTAAATTGGATAACCCAGTAATATTATACGCGTACATTTTCACAATGATTGGGTACTTCTTAACACCATTTATTACTGCCTCTACAAGATCGGAGTACGTGTAGTATGGATCAAGTCACTACCGCTCACGAATACATAGAGCATCACTTAACCTTCTTAACTACAGGTGATGGTTTCTGGGCGTTCAACATTGACTCAATGTTGGTATCTTGGATTACGGGTTTATTGTTTATTGGAGCTTTTCGATATGTAGTGACCAAGGGCACTAGCGGTGTTCCAGGTCGTTTTCAATGTTTTATCGAGCTTATCTTTGATTTCGTTAACAACCTAGTCAAAGAGATTTTTCAAGCGGAGGATAAATTAATAGGGCCACTGGCATTAACCACTTTTGTTTGGGTGTTGTTAATGAATGCAGTCGACCTATTACCAATTGATTTAATACCAGGGTTAACTCGTGTAATGGGTTTAGAACACTTTAGAGATCTACCGACAGCGGATGTAAATGTCCCAATGTCGATGGCACTCGGTGTGTTTATTCTACTGTTAACTTATACGTTAAAAAATAAAGGTTTGAAAGGCTTTATCAAAGAGCTCACTACTCAGCCATTTGATAACCCTCTTTTATATCCTGTTAACTTCGTTCTTGAATTAATAACATTAATTTCAAAGCCAATATCACTAGGCTTACGATTATTCGGAAATATTTATGCAGGCGAGATGATATTCATCCTTATCGCACTAATGCCTTGGTGGATGCAATGGGCACTTAGTGTTCCATGGGCCTTATTCCACATATTAATCGTATTCTTGCAAGCATTTATATTTATGGTACTGACCGTTGTTTATTTAGCAATGGCAACAGAAGAACACCATTAATTAATAACTAAAAATTAACTAACAAATTATTTATCGGAGATACAAATGGATATCGTAAGCGCAGTTTTATATGTAGCAGGTGCATTACTGATCGGTTTAGGTGCAGCGGGTGCAGCATCTGGTATTGGTAACTTAGCAGGTAAATACCTTGAAGGTGTTGCTCGTCAACCAGACCTTACTCCAATGCTTCGTACTCAATTCTTCATCATGATGGGCCTTG
This sequence comes from Vibrio sp. 10N.247.310.17, assembly GCF_041466605.1. Classification (NCBI taxonomy): domain Bacteria; kingdom Pseudomonadati; phylum Pseudomonadota; class Gammaproteobacteria; order Vibrionales; family Vibrionaceae; genus Vibrio; species Vibrio sp. 10N.247.310.17. The sequence continues at coordinate 108,910 of NZ_JBFSTC010000002.1, forward strand.
TAGATGCTGTACCGATGATCGGTGTTGGTATCGGTCTATACATCATCTTTGCCGTGGCTTAATTAAAAGCTTTGAAAAGATCGATTTGTAAATAATCAAGATTTAGTGAGGAAGGTATGAACTTAAATGCCAGCATGTTTGGTCAAGCAATCTCATTCGTGATTTTTGTTTGGCTATGCATGAAATATGTATGGCCCCCTCTCACCGCGATGTTAGACGAGCGCCAAAAAGAAATCGCTGATGGTTTACGCCACTCAGAGAATGCAGCGAAAGAGCTAGAACTAGCAAAATCAAATGGCGCACAACTCGTCGCAGATGCGAAAAAAAATGTGACCGAACTGATTGAGCAAGGCAAAAAACGCCGCAACGAAATCATCACCTTAGCTCACCAAGAAGGTGAGCAAGAAAAGGCACGCATCTTAGAACAAGGTAGAGCTGAGCTAGAAGGCGAACGTCAAAAGTTACGCCGTGAACTTCAGGCGGATATGGCAGATGCTGTTATTCAAAGTGCACAGAAATTGATTAGCAAAAACCTAGATTCTGAAACGAACCGAGCGTTAGTTGATCAAATGATAAGCGAACTCTAAACGGAGGCAATATGTCAGATTACACCAATATTGCTCATCCCTATGCTAAAGCATCGTTCGACTTTGCTTTAGGTGAAAACAAGTTACAAGAGTGGCACTCAATGCTGTCCATTCTTGTGACGGTAGCGGAAGAAGAAACGATCGCTAAACAGATTTCATCAGCAGAAGGTGTTCATACACAGCAATCTGAAGAACTGGTCAATCTCATCATTCACGTTTGCCAAGGACTCGTTGATGACCACGTCATTAATCTCATTAAAGTCTTGGCTGAGAATGGCCGTCTTGCAGTGATCAGAGACTTGTTTAACTTGTTCAGCGACCTAAAGGACGAACATGAACGTGTAATCCCTGTCACTGTCACCAGTTCAGAATTGCTTACACAAGATCAAGTTACATCACTCACTGCTGCACTTGAGAAGAAATTAGAACGTCAGGTTGAAATGGAACAGGTTATTGATGACTCGCTGGTTGGCGGGATCGTAATCAAGGCGGGCGAAACCGTCATCGATGGTTCTTTGAACACATCAATTAACCGATTAGCCCATCAACTTCACGCGAGATAGGTAACAATTATGCAATTAAATTCAAATGAAATCAGCGATCTAATCAAAGATCGCATCTCGAAATTTAATGTGAGCACCGAAGCTCGCAACGAAGGCACTATAGTCTCGGTTCGTGACGGCATCATTACCATTAACGGCCTTGCGGATGTCATGCAGGGTGAGATGATCGAGCTTCCAGGTGGCAAATACGCTCTTGCTCTTAACCTTGACACGCACTCAGTCGGTGCCGTGGTTATGGGTCCCTACACTGACCTTTCTGAAGGTATGAAAGTGAAAGGGACAGGTCGTATCTTAGAAGTACCTGTCGGTAATGGACTTCTTGGCCGTGTAGTGAACACATTAGGCGAGCCAATCGATGGCAAAGGCCCAGTGAGTTGTGACCGACTCGACCCAGTTGAAGTAATTGCACCCGGCGTAATCGAGCGTAAGTCCGTCGATCAGCCAATTCAGACAGGCTATAAAGCCGTTGACACCATGGTGCCTATCGGTCGAGGTCAACGCGAACTTATCATCGGTGACCGTCAGACAGGTAAAACGGCGCTAGCCATCGATGCAATCATCAATCAAAAAGATTCTGGCATCAAATGTGTGTACGTGGCGATTGGCCAGAAAGCTTCAACCATCGCTAACGTGGTTCGTAAACTGGAAGACCACGATGCGCTTAAAAATACCATCGTTGTTGTAGCATCAGCATCAGAATCAGCCGCGCTTCAATACCTAGCACCTTATGCAGGTTGCACCATGGGCGAATACTTCCGTGACCGCGGTGAAGATGCACTGATCATCTATGATGACCTATCAAAACAAGCCGTCGCTTACCGTCAAATCTCATTGCTACTGAAACGCCCACCGGGTCGTGAAGCCTTCCCTGGCGACGTATTCTACCTCCACTCACGCCTACTAGAACGTGCAGCACGAGTGAATGCGGAATATGTAGAGAAGTTTACGAACGGTGAAGTAAAAGGCCAAACAGGCTCACTGACGGCGCTTCCTATCATTGAAACTCAAGCGGGTGACGTATCTGCGTTTGTACCAACCAACGTAATCTCAATTACTGATGGTCAGGTTTTCCTACAAACCCAACTGTTTAACTCAGGCCTACGCCCTGCTGTTGACCCAGGTATCTCGGTATCTCGTGTGGGTGGCGCAGCGCAGTGCAAGATCATCAAGAAGCTGTCTGGTGGTATCCGTACATCATTAGCTCAATACCGCGAATTAGCCGCATTTGCTCAGTTCTCTTCTGACTTAGATGACATGACGCGTAAGCAGCTTGACCATGGTGAGCGTGTAACCGAACTGATGAAGCAAAAGCAATACTCGCCGATGTCTGTCGCTGAGCAAGCAACGGTTATCTATGCAGCAGAAAAAGGCTATTTGGCTGACGTAGAGTTGAACAAAATTGCACGTTTTGAAGAAGAATTGATTGCTTACGCAAAAGGTCAAAACCCAGAGTTGTTCGACACCATCAACGCTAATGGTGACTACAACGATGAAATTGATGGCGCTCTTGCAAAGCTTCTCGGTGACTTTGTAGCGTTGAAAGCTTGGTAAACGCTCCGGTTTGTTGGCTGGAAATCAAAACAAATTAGGAGCAGATAATGGCAAATACTAAAGAAATTCGCACCAAGATAGGCAGTGTTAGTAACACTCAGAAAATCACCAGTGCAATGGAGATGGTTGCGGCAAGTAAGATGCGTAAGGTTCAAGACAATATGACGCTAACACGTCCATATGCGGAGAACATGCGCAAAGTTATCTCTCATGTCGCATCAGGGTCGCTGGAATACCAGCATCCCTACCTTCAACAGCGTGAACCAAAACGCGTTGCTTACATCATTATTTCGTCCGACCGGGGCTTATGTGGTGGCTTGAACTCGAACTTGTTCAAGAAAGTGTTAGAAGAAATGGAGCAATGGCGCACCAAAGGAGTCGAGGTAGAAACAACCTTAGTGGGATCTAAGGCTATCTCGTTCTTCCAACGCAGCGGCAATGTTATCGCGCAAACGTCAGGCCTTGGTGACGCGCCTAAATTAGAAGACATTTTAGGTACGGTTAACGCGATGCTAGGGCATTACGACGACGAAAAAATCGACAGCTTGTATCTCGTTTATAACCAGTTCATCAACACCATGGTTCAAGAACCAACGACCTTGCAGTTGCTGCCACACCCTTCAGATTCTGAGGCCGATGGAGGCGCGAAAAAAGCACGTCGTTGGGACTACATCTATGAACAAGCACCAAGAGACATCCTCTCTGAGCTGTTACATCGATACATTGAATCGCAAGTGTATCAAGGCATCGTAGAGAGCATTGCCTGTGAGCAAGCAGCCCGAATGGTGGCCATGAAAGCGGCGACCGATAACGCAGGCCAACTCATCGATGATTTGCAGTTGGTATACAACAAAGCGCGACAGGCTGCCATCACCCAAGAACTGAGTGAAATAGTCTCAGGTGCTCAAGCTGTCTAAAGGCAGAAAAGAGCGGGTTAAGAATAGAATTTGAGGATTTAGAGATGAGTGTTGGAAAAATAGTTAAAGTTATCGGCGCGGTGGTAGACGTCGAGTTCAGCGGCGGCAACAGCCCACGCGTTTATGATGCATTGAAAGTGACTAGCGAGGAAGCAAGCTCGCTCGTATTGGAAGTTCAGCAACAACTGGGTGGCAGTATCGTTCGTTGTATAGCAATGGGTACGTCAGATGGCTTGCGCCGCGGCCTAACTGTTGAAAACACCGGTTCTCCAATCACCGTTCCTGTGGGCGTAGAAACTTTAGGCCGTATCATGAACGTTCTAGGTCAGCCCATCGATGAATGCGGTGAAATCGGTCAAAAAGAAAGCTACGAAATTCACCGTGAAGCACCCTCTTATGAAGAACAAGCAAACAGCACTGAACTTCTTGAGACCGGCGTTAAGGTTATCGACCTTATTTGTCCGTTCGCAAAGGGCGGTAAAATCGGTCTGTTCGGTGGTGCTGGCGTAGGTAAAACCGTCAACATGATGGAGCTTATCAACAACATCGCAAAAGCCCACTCAGGTCTCTCTGTATTTACTGGTGTTGGTGAGCGTACTCGTGAAGGTAACGACTTCTACTACGAGATGAAAGAAGCGGGTGTACTAGACAAAGTAGCCATGGTTTACGGCCAAATGAACGAGCCACCGGGAAACCGTCTACGTGTTGCACTTACAGGCCTGACTATGGCTGAGCGCTTCCGTGATGAAGGTCGTGACGTACTGTTGTTCATTGATAACATTTACCGTTACACGCTTGCGGGGACTGAGGTGTCAGCACTGTTAGGTCGTATGCCTTCAGCAGTAGGTTACCAACCAACACTCGCTGAAGAGATGGGTGTGCTTCAAGAGCGTATCACTTCGACTAGACAAGGCTCTATCACGTCTATCCAAGCGGTATACGTACCTGCGGATGACTTGACCGATCCATCGCCAGCAACAACCTTTGCTCACTTAGATGCGACCGTTGTACTGTCTCGTAATATCGCTGCATTAGGCCTCTACCCTGCAATCGACCCATTGGATTCAACATCTCGCCAATTGGACCCGCTTGTGGTTGGTCAAGAGCACTACGACATTGCACAAAAAGTCCAAACAACGCTGCAACGCTACAAAGAGCTAAAAGACATCATCGCGATTCTTGGTATGGATGAGCTGTCTACGGAAGACAAACAGACCGTATCTCGCGCTCGTAAGATTGAACGTTTCTTAACTCAGCCTTACCACGTAGCCGAAGTGTTTACTGGTCAGAAAGGTGTATTTGTACCGCTAAGCGAAACACTAAGAGGCTTTAAAGGCCTGTTAGGCGGCGAATATGACGATATCCCAGAGCAAGCATTCTTGTACTGTGGTTCTATCGACGAAGTGCTTAACAAAGCAAAATCACTCTAAGAGGCAGGTGCACCATGGCTATCGGAATTACAGATAATACATTTCAACTTAATATTGTAAGTGCGGAAGGTACGCTGTTTTCAGGTCCAGCGTATGCCTTAGCCGTTTCTGGCGCTGATGGTGAGCTGGGGATCCGCCCCGGTCACTCCCCGCTTCTCAGTAAAATAAAGCCAGGCGTAACAGTGTTTGTCACAGATCCTAAATCAGAGGGGCAAGTGCTGTATGTTTCTGGCGGGATGCTAGAAGTTCAGCCGGATGTGGTAACGGTGTTAGCCGATACTGCCTTGCACGGCCAAGATATTGACCGCGCTCGCGCAGAAGAAGCGAAATATGCAGCCCTAGAGAATATCAATAAGGGCAATGTAGACATCAACTTTGCACAAGCTCAGCTTGAACTCGCAAAAGCCGTTGCTCAGCTTCGCGCATCAGAACTGACGTCTTCTCGCACTCGACACTGAGAATAAGCGTTATTGGCCGTTAGCTGTGCTAACAAATACAAAAAAGGCTCACTAACTAGTGAGCCTTTTGATATCTGCGTAACGTAAAACCTAGGTCTAACGTTGCTTGATGTTCAAACGAATAGTTTTAAAAGATTCGTTTTAGAAAAGCAGTTTAGAGCAGTCGTTTAGAACTGTAGTTTAAAAGAATTCAATCGAGTTACGGCCGCTTTTGTCGTCACGTGTTGGCTTTGGCGTATCCGCTTTCTTTTTCGGATTTTTTTCTTTCTTCTCTTTTTTCTCTTTCTTTGGTTCAGCCGTTGCGCTTAGCATTTCTGCTTTGCTTTTCTTAGATTCTTTCTTCTTAGAATCCTTTTTAGACTGACCTTTCTTCGCCTTGTTCTCTTTTTTAGGCGCTTCTTTCTTTTTCGGCTGTTCTGATTCTTCTTGTACTGGCTGATCACACACCACTACATAGTACTCTTGGTTGAATTCAAAGAAGTCGCCATCGTACATTTTACGACGTTTACGAGTTTCTAATTCACCATTAACCGCTACATAACCTTCAGAAATGATGTGTTTAGCTTCACCGCCACCACTCACTAAGTTAGCAATTTTAAACACTTTGTAGAGTTCGATGGGCTGAGACGATACATCAATACCAATTGCTTCAATCTCAATCTCTTCGCCTTCTTCGCCCAGCTCTTGACCTTCGTAGTCAGCGTCTTCGTAATGTTCTTGGTCCATGGTGACCTCTACCTAAATATGTACTTCTGAAATATTGGGCGCAGTGTAATCTTAAAACAACTAAATGACCATGTTGAATTCACCGAGCACTCTTTTGTTCTCGTTACGCACCCACTTTATACCGCACCACCAACATTCGAAAGGCTGACAAGTTGCTTGGTGTATTCATGCTGGGGATTGCCGAATAAGGTTTCTGTGTCACCCTTCTCTATTACCTCGCCCGCTTTCATGACGATGGTGTAATGACACAAGGATTTCACGACATTCAGATCATGACTGATAAAGAGATAAGTCAGACCATACTTTTCTTGAAGTGACTTCAGCAAATCCAGCACCTGCGCTTGAACGGTTCTGTCTAACGAAGACGTAGGTTCATCTAGCAAGATAAACTCTGGCTTCAGAATCAAAGCACGAGCAATCGCGATACGCTGCCTTTGGCCGCCAGAGAACTCATTTGGGTAACGGTGACGAGTTTCTGGGTCTAGGTCGACCTCTTTCATTACGTCGCAGATGCGTTGGTCAAGCTCGTTCTCATCCAATTGTTGATGCACTAACAAACCCTCGCCAATCACTTGAGCGACTGACATTCTTGGATTCAACGCCGAGAATGGGTCTTGAAAGACCACTTGCATACGGCTTCGAAACGGTAGCATCTGTTGACGGTTTAAGCCTTGAATTTGTTCGTCAGCGTAGGTAATTGAACCTTCACTCTCCACCAACTTCAATATCGCCATACCAGTTGTTGATTTACCAGAGCCACTCTCTCCAACTAGACCGATTGAGTGCCCTTTCTTCAAAGTGAACTCCATATCGGTCACAGCTTTGACATGAGAAATGGTTCGCTTGAATAAACCGCCCGTAATCGGGAACCAAACACGAAGTTGATTAACATCGAGCAGAGGTTCACTTTCCGGAGAAACTGGAACGGGCAAACCTTTCGGGTCAGAGTTGATAAGCTTTTGCGTATAAGGGTGAGCTGGTGCATTAAACAGGGTATGGCAGTCATTACTTTCAACCAAGCGACCATCTTTCATTACCGCCACTCTGTCGGCAATTTTACGAACGATACTCAAATCGTGTGTGATAAAGAGCATCGCCATACCCAGCTCTTGTTGCAGATCTTTTAACAGGTCGAGAATCTGCGCTTGTACTGATACATCCAACGCAGTCGTCGGCTCGTCAGCGATAAGCAGCTCTGGCTCGTTGATCAGTGCCATCGCAATCATCACACGCTGACGCTCTCCACCAGATAGCTCGTGAGGATAGGCTGAAATCTTTTGCTCTGGGTAACGAATACCCACCTTTGAAAGCCACTCTATCGCCAAGGCTTGCGCTTTATTGGTTCGCATTCCTCGGTGAATAGAAAGAGTTTCAACCAGCTGCTTACCGACTCTATGAAGTGGGTTCAACGACACCATAGGCTCTTGGAAGATCATGCCGATGCGACCACCACGAATCCCTCGCAATTGCCTTTCAGAACAACTCAGAATATCGGTGCCAGAGAAGTTAATCTTACCGTTTAAGTAGTGCGATGAACCTTTAGGTAACAGCTTTAAAATCGAGTTAGCCGTGACCGATTTACCGGAGCCACTCTCGCCCACCAGCGCGAGTGTCTCACCTTTGTATATCTCCAACGAGACGTCTTGCGTCACTTGTTCTATCGAGTCTTTACGCCCAAACCCGACAGACAATTTATCTATGGTCAGAACTGGAGATGCATTCGAAGCCTCTGCTGTTGACCCTGAAGCAGGAACTGTATTTGAAGTCATAACCTATCCTTACTTCTGTTGATGTGGGTCGAAAGCATCACGCACCGCTTCACCAACGAAGACAAGTAACGTCAACATCAATGAAAGTACGACGAAAGCAGAAATGCCAAGCCAAGGCGCTTGCAAGTTAGCTTTACCTTGCGCCAATAGCTCACCTAATGAAGGCGAACCCGCAGGCAAACCAAAGCCTAAGAAATCTAACGACGTTAATGTGGTGACCGAGCCTGAAAGGATAAACGGCATCATGGTTAACGAAGCCACCATCGCGTTGGGTAGCATGTGGCGAAGCATAATGCGTTTGTCGTCAACGCCCATGGCTTGCGCGGCTCTTACATAATCAAAGTTTCGACAACGTAGGAATTCAGCTCGCACAATCCCAACCAAACTCATCCAACTGAACAACACCATAATCCCGAGCAACCACCAGAAGTTCGGCTCGATAAAACTCGATAGAATGATCAACAAGAACAGGGTCGGCATGCCCGACCAAACTTCAATGAAGCGCTGACCAAACAGATCCACCCAACCACCGTAGTAACCTTGGGTCGCCCCAACAACCACACCAATCACGCTCGATACAATCGTCAGAATAAAGCCAAATAAGACAGAAATACGGAACCCATAAATGATGCGAGCTAATACATCTCGCCCTTTATCATCGGTTCCTAACCAGTTCACCGAGTCAGGCTCCGACGGCACCGCGCCCGAAATATCGAAGTTTATTGTGTCGTAGCTAAACGGAATGATGGGCCACACGATGTAACCGCTGTCTTCAATGAGTTCGATAACATAAGGGTCTTTATAATCCGCTTCGGTTTCAAACTCGCCGCCAAATTCGGTTTCGGAATACTCATTGATAACCGGCACAAACCACTGATTATCATAAGAAACCAGGAGTGGCTTATCGTTGGCGATGATCTCAGCGAACAGGCTCAATCCAAACAAAATGGTAAATATCCAAAGGGAGATAAAACCACGCTTGTTTGCTTTAAAACGTAACCAACGAGCTTCAGCTAAAGGGTTGTTAAACATTTATTATCAATACCTTTTTATTCATTCGCCATTAACGCGCTTCAAAATCAATTCGAGGATCAACCCAGGTATACGTCAGGTCGGAGATAATGCTCAGCACCAAGCCAAGCAAGATCATGATATAGAGAGAGCTGAACACCACTGGGTAATCTCGCTGAATGGTCGACTCAAAGCCAAGCAGACCGATGCCTTCTAGTGAAAACATCACTTCAATCAACATAGAACCCGTGAAGAAAATACTAATAAATGCACTCGGGAAACCGGCAATAATGATCAACATCGCGTTACGGAAAACGTGCTTGTAAAGAATGCTGCTCTCGTCCAAACCTTTCGCTCGCGCCGTCACCACATATTGCTTATTGATTTCATCAAGGAAGGAGTTTTTGGTCAGCATGCTGAGTGTTGCAAAGCCACCGATAACCATTGCAAAAATAGGCAAAGCCAAATGCCAGAAGTAATCACCGATTTGCTGATACCAGTTGAGTTGGTCGAAGTTACTCGACACGAGCCCACGCAATGGGAACCAACTGAAGTAGTTACCACTCGCGAACAAAATAATCAGGATAATCGCAAACAAGAAGCCCGGTACGGCATAGCCAACAATCACCACCGCACTCGACCAAATATCAAACCGAGATCCGTGATGTATCGCCTTCATAATGCCTAAGGGTATCGAAATCACATAAATGATTAACGTACTCCATAGCCCTAAGGAAATGGATACAGGTAAACGCTCGATGATGAGATCAATAACGTTGCCGCCTTTAAACAGGCTTTCACCGAAGTTAAAGGTCGCGTAGTTTTTCAACATGTCGAAGTAGCGAACGTGAATCGGTTTATCAAAACCAAACTGCTTTTTGATCTCTTCAACCACTTCAGGATCAAGCCCGCGCGAGCCTTTATAGCCACTGGCAGACGCTTGGTCACTTTCGCTTAAATCAACTTCTTGTCCACCACCAGAAAAGCGCTCCATGATTCCAGAGTTATGCCCCTCTAACTGAGCAACGGCTTGTTCTACCGGACCACCCGGGGCGATCTGAATAATGAAAAAGTTGATGGTGATGATCGCCCACAACGTGGGGATCACCAACAGTAAACGCCGAAATATATACGCGGCCATGCTAACTAACTCCTAGCGACGTTTTTCAGGAAGCAATGCCGCCTTCTCTTCTGAAATCCACCATGTATCGATACCTAAATCGTATTTAGGCAATACATCTGGACGCTCAAACTTGTCCCACATCGCGACGCGGTACTCGCCAACGTGCCATTGCGGGATGTTGTAGAAATTCCACTGCAATACACGGTCAAGTGAACGACCTAGTGTAAGAAGCTTTTCAGGATGCTGTTGGTTACGCGCAATTTCTTCTGTTAACGCGTCAACCACCGGATCCATTACACCTGCAGTATTGTAAGTAGAATCAATGTAGTTAGAGTTCCAAACGATCATTAAGTTCGGGCTAGGATAAGGGTTTGCCGAAAATGACGAAGAGACCATATCGAAGTCACGATCACGAAGACGCTTGATGTACTGAGTAGTATCGATGGTACGGATCTTCATCTCGATCCCCATACGTTTCAGGTTCTTTTGAACAGGTGTTGCGATACGTTCTGTGGTTGGGCTGTAAATCAACAACTCAAATGACATCGGCTTGCCAGTCTTTTCGTTGGTCATTACTTTGTCTTTCAATACCCAGCCCGCTTCTTTCAGCAATTTGAACGCAGTACGCATTTGGCTACGAATACGGCCGCTGCCATCGGTGACTGATGGCTGGAATTCTTCGGTGAAAACTCTTGGCGGGATTTGATCTTTGTACTGAGACAGCAATTCAACTTCAGCTGCGCTTGGTAAGCCTTTCGCTTCATAGTCGGTGTTTTGGAAGTAACTACGAGTACGTTTGTACTGACCATAAAACATGTTCTTGTTCATCCACTCAAAGTCCATCGCGTAGGTTAACGCTTCTCGAACTTTAGGATCTGAGAACACAGGAGATTGAATATTGAAGACAAAACCTTGAGTCGTCTCTGGCTTCTCATGGTTGATCTCTTCTTTAATGATGTAGCCTTTATCGAAGTTCGCCCCCGTGTAAGAGTTTGCCCAGAACTTAGCCGAGTTCTCAGTTCGAAGATCGAACTCCCCTGCTTTGAAGGCTTCCAGCATTACGGTGTCATCGCGATAGTAATCGTACTGCACTTGCTTGAAGTTATTGCGACCAACGTTAACGGGTAGATCCGCAGCCCAGTAATTTTCATCTAAACCGTAGGTAACGCTTTGACCAGATTTGTAGCTAATGATCTTATAGGGACCACTGCCTACTGGTGGCTCACTTAGAGGTTCAGACAGCTTTCTGTCTTTCCAGAAATGTTTCGGTAGTACACGAGTGCTTTGCGCAAAGCTAAACAGCTTCTCGCGGTTTGGCTTGTTCATCTCAATACGAACAACCGAATCAGAGACAGCCGTTACTGACTCGATTTCTTTGTAATACACGCGATATTGAGGCACACCTTCTTTCGAAAACTTGTCAAAGGTGAAAGCAACATCATGCGCAGTGATAGGTTTACCGTCTTGGAATTTAGCATTTGGGTTGATGTCGATTTCCATCCAAGTGAAATCACTGGCGTAGCGAACCTTTGAAGCGATCAATGGATAATACGCATCAATCTCGTCGCTCGGAGAAAACATCAAGGTATCGTAAATCTCACCCGTATAGCTGGCAGCAACGCCGCGAGAACCGAATCGATTAAAACTATCGTAGGTACCAATGCTGCCATAGGTTACTTTGCCTTGCTTTGGCGCATTCGGATTAACGTAATCGAAATGGGTGAAGTCGACAGGATATTTTGCTTCACCAAAACCAACCAGTTGAGTGGTTTCAATAACGGTAACAGCGGGAGTTGATTCGGTATCAGAGGCGTGTGTAACGGAGGGATATAGAGCAATTAGCGACAGCATGACTGCACATGACTTCAAATTAGACCTGAAAAACTGAGTGCGCTGCGAGGCTTTGCTTCGGAAATCTGTTCCCATTTGACTCTCCCTTCAAATGTTATGAATTCGATATTCAACTTGATTAACCGGCTTTGAATGCACACCGTTAAAACAAGTATAGGTTCAAATCTAACATCATGTAATAACTAATAAAACCATCAGCACTCCATCTCTGACGGTTTATTTACAATTAACTCGTCACCGCTCGAAGTTATTGGATGCAGTTGGCGCTGATTGCTTTGATTCCTTTAATTAGCTTGGTGGCGCTGGAAAGAACGGGGGAAGGAGATTGCTCTAGCGAGAATGACATAAGCCTCCACGGTTTAGATTCCCTTTGATTCGCTTTGAAAGTGAAATTTAGGTTCTAAATAATCAACAAACTATACTTTACTGGAGTATCCTTGCTGCTTAGGTCTAAATGGAATGACACTTTGAACAAACCAAACCACATAACATTTGCAACGTTCAACCTGCTGAACTATCTCGAACCGCCGAATGCGTATTATGATTTTGAGAACATCTACAGCTTCGAAGAATGGCAGAAGAAGCAACATTGGATGGCTGAAGCGATTCGTTCATTAGATTGTGATGTGATTGGCTTTCAAGAGATATTTAGCCCGAAGTCTTTAGAGCAATTGATGAACAAGCTAGGTTATCCATACTTTGCTGTGGTCGATAGCGCACACGTTGAAGATGATTACCTATACACCTCACCTGTCGTTGGTATCGCATCCCGCTACCCGATTGAAAACGTGCAGCCTGTTACGCCTGATTCAGAGCTACTTTCAGCCTTCAACCTTGGCGACAAATTCTCATTCAACCGAACACCTGTTCACGCCACCATTACGTTACCCCATTTAGGTTCAACCGACTGTTATGTTGTGCATTTCAAATCGCAACGTCCGACGGAACCAAGAATTGAATCTATCGATGTGGATAACGCTCAGCAAGGTGAAAAACCACAAAGTGACACGCTCACTCGCTTCCACCAAGAACAACTTGGCTCTTGGTTATCTAGCGTTCAGCGCGGCCTTGAAGCTCAGATGCTGCATCAATACATCACCAATCATCGTTACCAAACCGATCAGCCTGTTGTGTTAATGGGTGACTTTAATAAGCCTCTATTCAACGACGAGTTTAAAGGGCTATTAAGTTATTCAATAAACAGAGACGAAAACAGCAAGCATTGGCTTTCCCACTTCCGGTTAAAAGACAGCTGGGATATTTATCATCAATTGCATGAACAAGATTTGCTCGAACAACGCAAACCAACGCACTACTACGGTGCGTCTGGATCTGTACTGGACTACATTTTGATGTCCAATGAGTTCGATTGTCAGAACTCATCGAGCTTGATGGAGATCTCTCGCCACACAGTGCTCGACCATCACCTCATCAATCCCAGCTTTGAACACGACCAATTCAGTACTGACCATGCCATCGTTGCTGTCACCGCTCATATCCGTGAAGCCTAGCTATTCGATTACATCTTCAAGCGAGACTTACCTGAGTTGAACATGAAAAAAACCGCAGTCAAAAACTGCGGCCTTCCACTTTAGCCAAACGGGTTGAGCCAACCGACGCCCCATTTAGAAACCGATTTACCGTTTAGCAAAGTGTGAAACTTAGAATGTGTACATTGCGCCAAGATAGAATGAAGCCAATACGATATCTTTCTCTACCTTTTTTCGGTTCCAAGAGTTGCCCTCGTCAACTTCTACTGTAAATGCATCGGCTTCATAACCAAGTCTCAGGCTTAACTCAGATAGCTTTTCTGGGGTGTACTCAACGCCAAAACCAACTCGTACACCTGCACCTGAATCATCGAAATCAGAACTTGAAGGACGTGAACCGTCTGCATACTTCATATCGAGATCGATTGAAGATAAGCCAATTGTACCAAATGGGCGAACGCCATTATCAAACGTATAACCAAGGTTTGCAGCAATCGAAAAGACTTGAGGAGTCCATGTAAAGCCAGCGTTGCTTCTTAAAGGATATTTAGCAACCACATCACCATAATCCGTGTACTGAAGCTCAAGTGATACAATACGGTTAAACTTATAGCCAGCAATGATACGGTAAGCATTGTCTTCTGCTTCAAACGTCACTGGCTCTTTAATTGATGAAAATAGTCCACCATCATCGACGCCAGAAGTACCAATGGCACCACCTAGATACAAACCACTGTCCGCTGCCATTACATTGTTTGCTGCAAATGCTGACATCATTGCGATGCTTAGAATTAATTTATTGCCCATTACTACTTGACCTTACTTAATGCAAATCAAGATTGTTACGCCTTCCTGTGCTGCACAATCTTGTTAGAGTTACCCGACACCCCGTCGAATTCGCGAACATGATAGGCTCACAGAAAACAAAAAAATAAATAAAAATGTAATCACTTTATAACCCCAGACAACAGAATTAGTTAAAACACCATAAGAGCCTGAATAAAAAAGAAATAAAAAAACACCTAACGTTTGTTTGAACAATCTATTCCCTTCCAAATCATCCGGTTTTTAGGTTTTTCCACCTCGCACTTACGCAAGCTTACTTTCAAGAGTGGCGTGATTTTGCATAATCCACACGCTTTAGTAGCTTGCGACTTAACTCAATCTCAACCATTCAGAATAAGACGAATAGAAACACGATGAACCACACAATAGAGCTTAACGGCTTAATCATTGATACTGACTCTCGAACGATTACTAATGAACAGGGGAATAAAATTACTTTACGCCCTCACCTACTTTCGGTGCTCTGTTTACTAACAGAAAATCTAGGGGACCCCGTTTCTAGGGAAGATATTATTGATATGTGCTGGGAAGGGGAACTCACCTCTCCTCACATACTTGCTAACGTCATCTATAATCTGCGTAATGTTTTTACGCGCTTAAGAACACCAGACATTCAGATAACCACAATCACCAAGTTTGGCTACATTTTGTCGGTTGACCCCACTTAATTAAATTTAAGCGACACTACATTGTGTCAAAACTGTATGAGCAACAAGCCGTAGCGCACTCTTTATATCTCCATTGTGAACGTATTTATGCAATCAATGGCGTTGATTAAGATCACCAAAAAACGCCCCATCGAAACGTTTCGATGATCGTTATCACACTCTAAAACAATCAAACGTGCAAATGATAAATCACACACTATTATCACTATCGAAACGTTTCGATGGCTTTTCTTGAGTTGTTCTCAACCCATTAAACGTTATTTTTCGATAGGTCGTGATATGAAAAAAAGTACCCTAATAAACTCTGAGCTCTCTTACCTAGTGGCGACTCTTGGCCATACAGATGAAATCACGATTTGTGATGCAGGGTTGCCGATTCCGGATCATGTGACTCGCATAGACCTTGCTTTGACTCACGGTGTTCCAAGTTTTCAGCAGACAGTAAAAACCATGCTGGATGAATCTCAAATTGAAGGCGTTGTAATCGCAGAAGAGTTTGCGAAAGTAAGCCCAGACCATCACGCTGCGCTGATTGATTTGATCAAGACAGAAGAAGCGCGTTGCGGCAAACCGCTTTCGATTACTTACATCACTCATGAAGAATTCAAAGAGCGTACGCATGAAAGCCGCGCGGTGATTCGCACTGGTGAATGCACACCATACGCAAATGTTATTTTCCAAGCTGGCGTAACGTTTTAGCTCATGCGAAACGCAACGACAGTCCAGCGTCATTGCTGAAAAAAGATAGACACAACCAAATACAACTGGCCCCGAGTAAAGGAACCGACATGACTCAAGCCATTTTAGAACTTAGCTCAATTGAGAAAGCCTTCCCTGGTGTGAAAGCACTGGATAAGGCAAGCCTCAACGTTTACCCAGGACGCGTAATGGCGTTAATGGGTGAAAACGGTGCAGGTAAATCCACGCTTATGAAAGTGCTTACGGGTATCTATCACTTGGACAGCGGCACTATCGCTTACCAAGGAAAACCGGCTGCATTTAAAGGACCGCGTGACTCTCAACAAGCAGGCATTAGTATCATTCACCAAGAACTGAACCTAATTCCTGAGTTAACCATCGCCGAGAACATCTTCTTAGGGCGTGAAATCACGGGCACCATGGGTCGCATCTTGTGGAACGAGATGTACCAAGAAGCCGACAAGCTACTTAAACGCCTTAACGTGAAACACAGCTCGAAAACACCTTTAGGCCAGTTGAGCCTTGGTGAGCAACAAATGGTAGAGATCGCAAAAGCCCTATCGTTTGAATCTAAGGTCATCATCATGGATGAACCAACTGATGCGCTCACTGATACCGAAACTGAGTCGCTATTTAAGGTGATTAACGAGCTACGTTCTGAAGGCTGCGGCATTGTTTACATCTCTCACCGCTTGAAAGAGATCTTCGAAATTTGCGATGACATCACCGTGCTGCGTGACGGTAAGTTCATTGGTCAGTGTGAAGTTAAAGACACTGACGAAGATGGCTTAATCGAAATGATGGTTGGCCGTAAGTTGGACGAGCAATATCCACGTATCGGCCAGAGCCACGGTGAAACCTGCCTTGAAGTGATTGGCCTGACGGGTTCTGGTGTTCATGACGTGAGCTTTACTCTAAAGCGCGGCGAAATCCTGGGTGTATCTGGTCTTATGGGTGCTGGCCGAACTGAACTGATGAAAGTGATTTACGGTGCCCTTCCAAGTGAGCGCGGCGTCATCAACCTAGAAAACAAAACCATCAACCCTGTAAGCCCGAAAGATGGCTTGGTCAATGGCATTGCTTACATCTCTGAAGACCGTAAAGGCGATGGCCTTGTGCTAGGACTTTCAGTAAAAGAAAACATGTCGTTATGTGCACTGGATCTGCTGACTAATAAAGGTCAAATCCAACATAAAGATGAAGTGATTGCAGTCGATGACTTCATCAAGCTGTTCAACATCAAAACCCCGACTCGCGAACAAATTATTGGCAACCTTTCTGGTGGTAACCAACAGAAAGTGGCAATTGCTAAAGGCTTGATGACCAAACCAAAAGTACTGATTCTTGATGAACCCACTCGTGGTGTCGATGTCGGTGCGAAAAAAGAGATTTACCAACTCATTAATAAATTTAAAGCCGACGGCATGAGCATCATTTTGGTCTCGTCTGAAATGCCAGAAGTGTTAGGAATGACTGACCGCATCATGGTGATGCATGAAGGCCGTGTAAGCGGTGAATTTGATGCTAAAGAAGCAAACCAAGAATTATTACTGGCGTGTGCGGTCGGTAAAAAGATCAACGAGGACGCAGCATGAGTACTAAAACCATGAGCAAAACAACTGAAGCTCCAAAGAAAAAACCGTTAATCAGCAAAGAGTGGCTGATTGATCAAAAGTCATTGATTGCTTTGATCTTCCTGATTGTTGTCGTTTCATTCTTAAACCCAAACTTTTTCACCGTCGATAACATCCTGAATATCCTGCGCCAAACTTCGATTAACGCCATTATCGCAGTAGGTATGACACTGGTTATCTTAACCGCAGGTATCGACTTGAGTGTCGGCTCTGTACTGGCACTTTGTGGTGCTTTCGCAGCCAGCATGATTGGCATGGAAATCCCAGTGATGATCGCAGTGCCAACCGCTCTAGTAGCAGGCGCAGCATTGGGGGCGATCAGTGGCGTGATTATCGCCAAGGGTAAGGTTCAAGCCTTCATCGCAACGCTTGTAACAATGACTCTATTGCGCGGCGTAACCATGGTTTACACAGATGGTCGTCCTATCTCGACTGGCTTTACTGACACTGCAGACGCGTTTGCTTGGTTCGGTACAGGCTACGCAATGGGCATTCCAGTTCCAGTATGGATCATGGCCGTGGTATTCGCTGCAGTATGGTACCTACTTAACCACACACGCTTTGGTCGCTACGTTTACGCACTGGGTGGTAACGAATCAGCAACTCGCCTATCAGGCATCGACGTAGACAAAGTAAAAATCGGCGTTTACGCAATCTGTGGTCTGCTAGCAGCGGTTGCAGGCATCATCGTGGCATCTCGTTTGTCATCAGCTCAACCTACCGCAGGTATGGGTTATGAATTAGACGCTATCGCCGCAGTAGTATTGGGTGGCACAAGCTTAGCCGGCGGTCGTGGTCGCATCATGGGCACATTAATTGGTGCATTGATTATCGGCTTCCTAAACAACGCCCTAAACCTATTAGACGTATCTTCTTACTACCAGATGATTGCAAAAGCAGTGGTTATTCTTCTGGCGGTATTGGTCGACAACAAAAACAAATAAAACCTATTCACACTCTAGGTTAATACAAGTAACACTCTAGTTTAATAAAAGTAACAGTTTGTTTTACCTTAAAATATTAGAATCTATAAATAATGTAACTACGAGTTAGGACTCACCTCCTAGCTCACCCTACACAAAGGACTTACACCATGAAAAAATTAGCGACTCTTATTTCTGCTGCTCTTCTTTCTACAACGGTATCTGTGTCTGCACAGGCGCAAGATACAATGGCAATCGTTCTATCTACATTGAATAACCCATTCTTTGTAACCATGAAAGATGGCGCAGAAGCGAAAGCTGAAGAGCTAGGCTACAAGCTTATCGTTCTTGATTCTCAAAACGACCCAAGCAAAGAGCTTTCGAACATTGAAGATCTAACCATTCGTGGTGTTAAGGCAATCCTGATTAACCCTACAGATTCAGATGCAGTATCTAACGCTATTCGTATTGCTAACCGTTCAAACATCCCTGTACTAACGCTAGACCGTGGCGCGAGCCGTGGTGATGTAGTGAGCCACATTGCTTCTGATAACGTAATCGGCGGCGAAATGGCAGGTCACTTCATCATGGAAAAAGTAGGCGAGAAAGCGAAAGTAATCCAACTTGAAGGTATTGCTGGTACTTCTGCTGCTCGTGAACGTGGTGAAGGCTTCATGAACGCAGTAAACGGCAGCGACCTAGAGCTTCTAGCAAGCCAACCTGCTGATTTCGACCGTACTAAAGGCCTGAACGTAATGGAAAACTTGCTTGCTGCAAACCCAGACGTACAAGCAGTATTCGCTCAAAACGATGAAATGGCACTGGGTGCACTTCGCGCAGTTCAAGCTTCAGGTAAAGACGTAATGATCGTTGGCTTTGATGGCACTGAAGACGGCATCGCTGCTGTTAACCGTGGCCTACTTGGCGCAACGGTTGCACAACAACCTGACCTAATCGGTTCTTTAGGTGTTGAAATGGCAGACAAAGTACTAAAAGGCGAGACAGTAGACGAGTACGTACCAGTACCTCTAAAAATCATCGCTAAGTAATTCAGTTTAGCGCTGAGATCTAATTAAGCAGGGAGTCCCCTATCTCCCTGCTCATTAGCTCACTGACTCACTGACTCAAGAAAAAACAAAAAAACCGACAGTGCATCGCTGTTTCTCATAAGCCGTCTAACAAGGCGAGCAGTTAACGCAACAAGAATTTGCGTAATGAGAAAGACCCATGCATTTTCAAATACGATATATCATAAGGCTCGTATCATGACTCAACTGATTGTTTTAGGTAGCGTTAACGCTGACCACGTACTGCAAGTTCCTTCGTTCCCTCGTCCGGGTGAAACCTTGATTGGCGGTAACTATCAGGTCATCCCTGGCGGCAAAGGCGCAAACCAAGCGGTCGCTGCAGCAAGATTAAACGCAGACATTGGTTTTATCGCCTGTGTTGGTGACGACCCATTTGGGATCAATATTCGTCAAGACTTTGCCAAAGATGGCATCAACATCGACGGTGTGATCGTTGCAGAAAACACACCGACGGGCATCGCGATGATCCAAGTGTCAGCAACAGGCGAAAACAGTATTTGTCTTTCTGCGGAAGCCAACAACAAGCTGACTTGCGATCAAATCGAACCGCATCTAGAGAAGATTCGCGGTGCTAAGTACCTGCTGACTCAGCTTGAAACGCCAATTGAAGGCATTGAATACGCAGCAAAAGTAGCAAAAGAGAGCGGCACGGAAGTGATTCTTAACCCGGCTCCTGCTCGTCCATTATCGGATTCACTGCTTGCTTGTGTTGATGTGATTACACCCAACGAAACCGAAGCAGAAGTGCTGACGGGCATTACCGTGACGGACAATGCATCTGCTCATCAGGCAGCTTTGGCTCTGCATGCTAAAGGCATCGAGACTGTAATGATCACGCTAGGTGCAAAAGGCGTGTGGGTGAGTCATCGTGGTCAAGGTAATGAAGCTAGCGAAGGTGAATTAATCGCAGGCTTCCGCGTTGAAGCAACGGACACAACCGCTGCTGGTGATACTTTCAATGGCGCATTAGTCACAGGCTTGCTTGAAGACATGCCATTAGAACGCGCGATTAAGTTTGCTCACGCTGCCGCTGCCATTTCAGTGACTCGCTTTGGCGCTCAAACGTCGATTCCAAGCCGTGCTGAAACCGATGCGTTTTTGGCAGAACAACTGTCGGCTTAGCTTGATACCTATTTGAAGGGTTAACTCCTGAGCTAAACCGTAGTTAACGGATGTAAGCCTTCAAATTCGGTAACAACAAATATCAAGCATAAGCCCCTGTTTTCAGGCAGAATATCGCCCAACGTGGAAAAGTGATTCCCACAAGGATTTTATATGGCAACAATGAAAGACATCGCTCGGGTTGCAAAGGTTTCAACGTCTACCGTGAGCCATGTGATGAACAAATCACGTTTTGTCAGTGAAGAGATTGCTGAGCGTGTTAACAGTGCGGCCAAAGAACTCAACTACGCGCCGTCGGCATTAGCTCGCAGCTTAAAAATGAAGCAAACCAAAACCTTGGGCATGCTGGTTACCACCTCTACCAACCCATTCTTTGGTGAAGTAGTGAAAGGTGTTGAGCGTCGTTGCTACGAAAAAGGCTACAACCTCATCCTATGCAACACCGAAGGCGATAGCGAACGCATGAAATCCTCTATCGATACCTTGCTGCAAAAGCGTGTCGATGGCTTGATGCTGATGTGTTCAACGCTTGAAGGTCAACATATCGATGTGTTCGAGCGCTACCCAGAGTTACCTGTCGTGGTAATGGACTGGGGTCCAATGCTGTTCGCAAGTGATAAGATCCAAGACAATTCGCATCAAGGTGGCTACATGGCGACCAAACACCTGATCGATAATGGTCACTCGGATATTGGCTGTATTACTGGCCCACTGCATCGCAACCAAGCCTCTTCTCGTTATCAAGGCTATAAGCAAGCAATGGAAGAAGCGAATTTAGAGATCAACCCTAAGTGGATTGTTGAATCAAACTTCGAATGTGATGGTGGCTTTGATTCTTACCAAACATTAAAAGCCCGTGGTCAAATGCCTTCGGCCTTGTTCGTCAGTAACGACATGATGGCGATGGGTGTGATTCATGCGGCAGCTCAAGATGGCACATTGATTCCAAATGACCTGTCTATCATTGGCTACGATGACATCCACTTATCTAAGTACATGACACCCGCTTTAAGCACAATCCACCAGCCAAAGCACCGTTTAGGCAAAGCGGCGGTCGATACCCTGCTAAGCCGACTACAAACGCCAGACGCCTACCCGCAAGTCGTTGAACTAGAACCGACTCTTGTAGAGCGAAGCAGCGTAAAAGCGATTTAGGGCTCAACCTGCCCATGATACAGTTGAAAGCTAGCTTATTCGGGCTAGCTTTTTTGTCTTTGGCACATAATTACGACTCTTACTTGCTCCATAAATACCCTTTATATGCAGGACTTACATCCCCAACGTATGCATTTGCGCGCTTAGCAACTATTTACGCACTTAGCTACTCATTATCATCTACACTAACAATGAAATGACATCGACATAGAGAGCGCTGTTTTATGATCGCGGGTTGGTTTGACAACATATCCCTACAGAAGAAGCTATTGGTTAGCTTTTTTATTCCTATCGCTTTGATGCTTATCGTTGCTTTTTCTGTTCATGACAACACCCGAAATATTGTGAAAGACAATAATTGGGTCGTTCATACACACAAAGCCATCGCTCGGGCTCAAGAACTTCTCAGCCTAACAGTAGACATGGAAACGGCTCAGCGTGGCTATCTGATCTCCGGTGACCTCGTGTTTTTAGAACCCTACTACTTGGCACTTGATGTATGGCCTCAAAAAATTCAAACCCTTGAGACTCAAGTGAGTGACAACCCACCTCAAGTAGAACGCCTTAATCGAATTGATGCTATCCACAACACATGGCTAGAAAAATCAGGAGAGAAAGAGATCATGCAGCGCAACCTCGTGAACACAGGTGAAGCTGAAATGCAGAGTGTTGTCTATCTCACTCAGCAGCAAACCGGAAAAAAGCTGATTGATGAGGTCCGTCAAGAGATTGCTCAATTTATTGAAATTGAACAACAACTTATCAGTGTCAGAGTCGCCAAGTCCGAAAGCTCAGCCAATCAAACCAGTTATGTACTCATTCTGGGAACACTGTTTTCGGTGTTTATCTCACTCCTTGTCGCTACGTGGTCGTCCAAGCGAATAAAACGAAGATTACACACTCTACTTCAAGCAGCGAACCAAGTTGCCGCTGGCCATTTGAAACAAGGCGCTGCGACTCTCGAACTTGGTTCAAAGAACGACAGCCAAGACGAAGTGGCTCTCCTCACACAAAGCTTTCAAAAAATGACAACAAACCTCGTAAAAAATGACAGCGAAATGCGAGAGAAAAATCAGGAGTTAGTCGAAGAAAGAACCAAAGCAGAAGCGGCGGTAAAGGCTAAGAGCGAGTTTCTGTCGACTATGAGCCACGAGATTCGAACGCCAATGAATGGAGTACTTGGTATCTCCCAGATCATTGCCAGCCAAACCCAAGAGCCGGAAACAAAAGAGAACATCAATCTCATTCTCGATTCTGGCCATCATTTAATGACGATACTCAACGACATATTAGATTTCTCGAAAGTGGAAGAAAATAAACTTGAGTTAGACTTTGCACCCTTTAATTTTGTCCAAGTAATACAACCTGTACGTAGCGCGCTTAAACCCTTGGCCGATGAAAAAGGCATTCGCCTGTTAATCGAAAATAATATACCAACAAGCATCCAGCTGATCGGAGACTGTGCAAGATTACGTCAGATCATGTTCAACTTGGGCGGTAATGCGACCAAATTTACTAAAGAAGGTCACGTATCCATTCAAGCGGATCTCAACAGACCAAACAACCAACTTATTCTCACTGTAACAGACACGGGTATTGGCATTCCAAAGGACAAACACGAGCAAATTTTTAATTCGTTTGAACAAGCTGACACCTCAACCACAAGAAAGTTTGGCGGGACGGGGCTTGGCCTCGCGATCGTTAAGAATCTAGTCAGCCTAATGAATGGTGAAATAACACTGACGAGCGCTGTTGGGCTTGGCACAAAATTCCAAGTCTCTCTACCTATCGCTTGGCAAGAAGGAAAAACAGGCGATGTCGTCACACCAGTAATCAATACAGAAAACCTGACTTGTGATTCATTGCGTATTTTATTGGTGGAAGACAATCGTATTAATGCGATCGTGGCACAAGGCTTCTGTGAAAAGCTCGGCCATCATGTTGATCTTTCGGAGAATGGTAAATTGGCAATTGAACGCCTCAAAACCAATCAATACGATCTGATCTTGATGGACAATCACATGCCGGAAATGAACGGGATCGAGACCACTCAGTACATCCGCGAGAAACTAAAACTCGACACCTTGATATTCGCCTACACGGCCGATGTTTTCCGTGAAGCTCATGACAACTTCATTCAAGCCGGTGTCGACCATATTCTGACTAAACCTCTGCAACAAGAGAGCTTTTTCGACGCCCTGCAACAATTTTCGAATCGATTACCTAAGCAAATAAAAACCGAAAGCTCGAGTGACATCAAAAACATCGTCGAACTTCATCGCAAGCCAATTGAAACACTGAGATTAACAGAAGAAGAGATAAGTCAGTCAGAAGTGATACGCATACTTAAAGACGACACGGAAGGATTTAGCTTACTTATCGATTCAACCATTATTGAGTTCGAACAGTCTGTTGATCGAGTCATCGAATACTATTTATCGAAGGAGTTAGAGCCACTATGTCGCACCCTGCACTCCATTAAAGGTATGTCGTTAAACTTAGGTCTCAACATGCTTTCTAAGCAGGCATTAGAGCTAGAAGTGCAAGCAAAAGACCAGCAACTGCCTGATATTGAACTGCTGCAAAAGCTGCTCAATCGACTTACGGTCAACATACATCAAGCTCAGCGGATGAAAGCGGTTAATTCGATTGAGCGCCAGACTCAAATGAATTATAAAACTTAAAAAAAGTCACTCTCAAACCAAAGCGCAAGGTTTAATCACCTTACGCTTTTCGATCTTATGTCGCTCTAGTCTTTGTTCTAACGATTTAACGGTCTAACGGTTTAACGGTTTAACGGTTTAACAGGGCGGTTATTTGCTGGATCTCATCTTCGACATCAATACCATTATATTGCGGCGCAATCGAGAGATCTTGAATACTCACAGTTTCTACAGATTGCTTGTCGTTGAGCTGAAGCATTAAGTCACCCTTTGGTGAATAGGTTCTACTGCTACCACAATAAGTCGCGGCAAACGCATCAACCACATCCTGCCCAACGCGATTACACGTCACGACATGACACCCCTCTTCTAAAGCTCTCGCTTGAGCAATAGCAAAGCTATGATGACCACCAAAATTCGCGGGATGCAGAATAACGTCGACCGACTGATACGCCCTCATGATCTCCGAGAACCAAATATCAAAGCAAATTGCGACACCAAACTTTAAGCCCTTGTGCTCAAATGTAAGGAGCTCACACCCACGTGAAAAATACTGTTTGTCGAATTTGGTTTGACTGATTTTTCTGTATTTGTGTCGTAAACCTGAACCATCAACCACCACGACGCTATTGTAATATTGCCCGCTATCTCTCTCGGCAATACCAGCAACAATCAAGGTGTGATGCTTCGCTGCCATCTGAGTTAATGAATCAATAGTAGTACTGTCGTTGAAGTCTTCAGCCAGTTCATGAATTTCTTCAGCATCGTTAAAAATATACCCAGTAGTGAACAATTCAGGTAACAGAGTGATATCCCCGACTGTCGATTCCGCTTCCAAAAGATCAGAGACCGACTCAATGTTCTTTTGTTTGTTTTTGTATTCAACCTCAAGCTGAATAAGAGTGATGCTGGCATTATTCAAAATCGAATCCTTGCTAGGTAATACTTCAAACTGTAACGCTTCAAGCTGTAATACTTCAAACTAGAGACTAAGAACTAAGAACGACAGAGTAAGACAATCCCCTATCGCTTTCTTATTAGCACGCCAAAGGTTGAAGCAGGAGCACAGTCCTGTACGCATTTCAAATCTGCCTACGGCGCTAATTTAGGCCCTGGTAAAACGGGAGGCGTGCTATCCATATAAGTTAAGAAATTCACCCACACCTCATGCGTGCGCTGCTTGGTTAACGTCGTCTTGCAGGAAAGCGCCATAACCCCTCGAATGGAACCATCACGCCATTGGGTGTACACAGAGTTACAATGAGCCGACATGTACGCCTGCCAGCTGTCTTGAGCCTTCTTAATTGAAGCCACCAGCTCAGCATCATAATCGTTGTGCTCAAAGCTGGCTGCAAGGTATTTATCCAGTTCCGCTTGTGCGGATTCCAACTCAATTGCGGCACAGTGATTGATCTCTATGGTATTCATCGCATTCTTGCAATCGACTGTCTTTTCAACAGCGAGCACAGAGCACGAGAAGTAAACCAAACCGAACAGTGCTATCACTCTTTTCATAAAAATCCTTGATTCTGTCATCAATAATCTGTGTTTCGGTTAACTGAAACACAGATTATTGAGTCAATTTCCTTCAATATCCCAATCGTATATAACTCTAGTCTTTATAGGGTTATAAATATCTTTTATTCGTATTAGTACTGCAAAACCAAGTAAAATCTACAAAGAAAAATCGGCTAAACATCAATATGTTACTGGTAAAATCGAAAAAACATTATCTTCATCAATAATTCATGCGTTTATTCACAATATTTATCATTTTCCTTGCTACCTAATCGTTAAATTTATAAATTAAATCGAATGCTCACTTAGATCGGTAGTCTTACTCCAACTATGGATATCAATTACCCGAATATTGCTAAAACATCTTTATGCTTCGTTGTTTCCTTTTGTATATCAATGGCAATGCTCATTCCGGCTACGCCTTTTCATTACCAAACGTTGACTGAAGACTCATCCAAACAACTAGAGCAAAAACTGAGGCACATTCAATCTCAATTCGATTACTTTTTGACTGAGGTTGAGCACGGGCAATCATGCGAGTCCGTGGTTACTCGGCTGAGACAAACGGTTTTTGATACCGACTGGATTAAAGAAGCGGCGTTGTTTAATAAAAATGACCAATTTTATTGTTCAACAACAGAAGGTGACGTCTCATTCCGTCTCTTTAAATCCATCAGAGAGCGCTTGAATTCCGATCCAAACATGACCACGTTGTCTTATACCAATGCTGCGATCACTAAAGTCAATTCCATCATGCTCATTTCTTCTAACGAAGATAATGCGGGAATTAGCTTAATGATCCCTCCTCATTTCCTGTACGACATAGTAAATCGAAATCTATCCAATTTTGGTATCGAATCAAAAGTAAAAGTAATTGATAAAAACATATCCTTACCAAAGGAAGGGACATATTTGCAGAAAGTAGTCATTGTTTCTGATAAATACCCACTAACCGTTACCTCATATATTGGGTATCAATATTACTTTAATTACCTCTTACGTTACTCTTGGTTCGGTTTCCTATTTGCGGGAATCGCGACAATTATCGCCGTGTCTATCAGGCACAATAAACAAAACCACAGAAGCTTAGAGTATTCATTATCTGATGCGCTAAGAAACGATCACTTGCATGTCCACTTGCAGCCTATCGTTAACCATAATACTCATGAAATAGTCGGTTGTGAGTCTCTGTTGAGGTGGCATGACCCAATTGAAGGTAACGTCTCTCCCGCAATATTCATCCCTCTTGCAGAAAGCTTAGGGTTAATAGAAGACCTCACGTACTTCGTGTTACGTGAAGTATTAGCCATGATCAACAGCAACCAACACCTGTTTCAATCAAGGTATGTCAGCGTCAACATAAGCCGGAATGTGCTATCAAATAGCAACTTCGCAAGCAAGGTGAGTCATATATACAAGAAGAACCCAGACATTCTCAAACAGGTGGTTTTTGAAGTCACAGAGGATGGTGAATGTTCTGATGCCGATATGGTTAAGATTAAAGACAACCTGACTAAACTATCGAATATGGGCGTAAGAGTTGCGATTGATGATTTTGGTACGGGCTATGCGGGCTTAGACTTTGTGAGACAGTTCCCGTTTAGCATTCTCAAAATCGATCGCGTGTTTGTGAAAAACATTTCAGACGAATCAAGCATTGGTATCCCTTTGCTGGAGTCCATGCTTCAGTTGTCCCGCACCTTAGGTATGCAAGTCATCGTCGAAGGGGTTGAGTACGAATCCCAAGTGAACATCTTGTCTAAACTGGGCGCCGACTATATCCAAGGCTTCTATTTTTATAAGCCGATGCCAATAAGCTTGACGATAAGTTTGCTCAGACAGCAACATTTTGAGTCCGATAACATTGAAGAATCATCCTTTTCAACACCAAAATGTGAGCAGCTTTAAACAGGTTCGATGGGATAAGCGCTGAAGATACAGTTCAGAATGATGCTTAGTACAACGCGTCACTTTAGCTTACGGCACGTTTCCCCACTCTTACTCCCAGGCAGGCTTTTACCATATTTGTGACTTAAATTATCGACGCGTGTCTTGGTTGGTTTTATGACTACTCGTAATCGCTAGCACGCTATCAGCGTGATTTTTGTTCCAATCAATCTGTTCATTAATTTCTTTTTTATCAATAAAGACCCAGTGAGACATACACTCTACACACAATACCAAACACATCACAACGCAGCATGTAACATATGCAACAAGCAACTAATTCGTGACCATCAACAACATAATACCGTAGCATGTGCGTGATTAAATTAACCTAGGAATCAATCACATGGAAAATACTGAAGTAATTAATACGGGGCTCTCAGAGAAGGACAAAAATGCAAAAACTCATGCCATCATCGCGTATGCGTTAATGCTATTAGGCTTCTTTACTGGTATTAGTTTTCTTGCAGGTGGTATTTGGGGCATCGTTAAAAAGTCCGATGCTCAAGGGACTGTCTTTGCGGATCACTACGACAACATCACCAAAACATTCTTTGTTTCGATTGTGCTTACTATTATCGGCGCACTAACAGCCGTTTTTATTATTGGCTATGTTGTACTTCTTGTTGCCGCGATCTACACGCTTTGGAAGATGATTGCTGGTTTAGCAAAAATCACTTCAGACAAGAGCTTTAATTAATATGAACAATGTGAAGCCGTAACGGTAAAAACCACGGCTTCACATCTTTGTCTCTTGGTCTCTTGGTCTCTTCGAGCTGAGCTTAAAGAGAAATAGAAAGCGAACAAAGGGATGAGTTAGTCAGCTATTTAGACTAGTTCGTCGCTTTTGAATCTGATGAATTGGCCGCTTTCGTCGCTTCTTCAGCGGTTTTCTTACCAAATACCGTATCCATCATGAAACCAATACGCTTAGATGCATCACCAAACTTGTTCGGGTTAGCCGTATATGGAACTTTAAACTCTACTTCACCTACTCTTTGCCCGTTTTGATAAGCATTGATCTCCGCTTGCTTTAAGAACAACGCTAAGTCCCAGCTCCAATGGCCTTCATACTCCAATGTTAGCTTATCAAGATCGTGCTTCGACTTATCAGATACAACGGTGTAGGTATAATCGTTATCTTGCAACCAGGTTTCCATGGTATTTAAAAAGCCTTCACGTGTTTCAGCGTCTTTAACAATAACAACATCCACTTCAGTCGTAGGTTCTGGAATCGCGCTCCCTGTGTAACGAGGGGCTCCACAACCAGCCAAAATTAAAACCGAAAGCGATAATAGTAGGTATTTTTTCACGTTATATATCCATTAACAGTTAACTGCATGAATGATACCACATCAAAAAAATGACATATTATATAAACAAAAGTTAATCAGACATTCCTTGTTACATAAGGCACTAAAAAACAACGAAAGAAAACGCGAAGACGATGGGTCTCCTTGGAGGAACATTTAATTCATCGCAACGTTGAGTGCATTAAAAGGAATATCATGGAAAAGAAACTTCAAACGAAATTAGCGACGAGCCTGCTGTTGCTGAGAGTTGGCATTTTTATCGTCTTCTTGTTCTGGGGCTTGGATAAGATTCTAGTGCCAGAGCACGCTACAAAGGTGCTGTCTGGCTTTTACGGTATCAACATCTCAGACAACGCAATAATGGCTATGGGTGTCGCTCAGCTCGGCTTTTTAGGCGCGTTCGTCGTCGGCATGTGGAAGAAGTACACCTACGGTGCCATTTTAGTCCTGCATGCAGCTTCCACCTTCGCCTCTTTCGCTAAATACATGGACCCGTTCAATAACCTACTGTTCTTCGCCTCTTGGCCAATGCTCGCAGCCTGCGTCGCACTCTTCTTACTGCGCGACTACGATACTTATAGCGTTGCCAACTAACACAAAGGGCGCCTGTTACTGGCGCCCTGTTTGGTTGAATTGATTCTTAAACGTTTGTTATAGCTCTTTATCTTCGGGTGAAAGCTTTAAGAATGTTATCTGCAACAGAGTTACTTTCGAAGTAATACTCTAATGAAACGTATGGGGAGCTTTCATAAACTAAACATGAAGCACCGACTCGCAAATCTCCAACGGTTTTAGAGTAGCTCGATTTACCAGCTTCAAACTGAAATGCTGGATAATACTCCTGAAACTTGTCAACCAAATAGCCTAAAGCTGAAATGCATTCACTCTTACTGATAAAACCTCGCTCGACTTTAACTCGTCCCACCAATCCAGAGCCATTGTCTATTGTAACTTCGTAGTCTGAGACAAAACTAAGCTTTGAGTCAGTATCTATCTCTAAAGGCACTCGAAAATTAGTAATTGGACTATCAGTGGCAATATTGAAGTTTTTCAAAGGTACGACTGGGAAAGGTTTAGCTACTTCAACTTCAAATATAGGGAAACCTTCATCTTGAGAGGTTGTGTGTTGTTCTACTAAACTAAAGCCACCCCCCATCATATAACCAAGGGTGGTCATGCAGGCCATGACTAAACCTATTTGCATTTTGTGCATCTGATTCCTTAGACTATCGATGAGCTATAACGAATAACAGGGATCCCCTTTCCGAGGATCTTCCACAATTGTGCAGTGCCTAATTGCACCGAAGCTATCATTTAAACAAAATTTAAAGCCTTGTTAGATGACGATTACTCCGAACTTTTGAGTTCTTGCGGATTAAACTTGTAGTTATAACTATTCCACTTTGAAGCAATGCCAATATCATAACCGTAGGTAAGAGTTACTTTAATCAAGTTTTTATTTAGTGACTCTGGGTAAGTATAAATTATAGTTTGGACTAGTTGCTTTGCGATCTCTGAATCTCGAACACTATCTTTATAAAGAAAAGCTTGAGCTTTCACATATGTCGTTGTTTTACTGCCAGAGTTTGAGTTTGATGAAGCAAAAGTTGTTGAACCTTCTGTGACCCCTGCATATTTTACTGACTCATTATCATTGATTGCTTTCTGTGTTACTAACAGTCCCTTGAACGATTCTGATTCAGTTAAGTCAGAAGTAAGAGCGGGGACAAGGACCGCAGTAACAAATAAGCCGGTAACCACCACTAAGTGAGGTCTCCAGACTGATGGCAACTCTTCAGAACTAGCCTCTGCATTTACGACATAAGTACCTACGGCAAGATCATGTAATGACTGTCGGGTTACGCGATTAAAAATATATAAGTAAGTAATTGAGCATAAGCCACCAAATACGATAAACGATAACAGGTACATTAAATATGGGATTACTGCTTCGTTAGTAATTTGTGCTCCATTCAAAGAAAATGGAACGGCAAGGAAGCTATACCTCAAAAAGGACTTCGGTAGGCTGATAGTTGAATTGCATGAGTCAACAACTCTTATATTTAGAAGCTTTTTTCCTATTGTCTGGCCATTTAATAAAGAGCTATTCATTACACCAAAATATGTAATTGACACAACAAAGCCAATCAACCTTCCCCACTCACCAAGCTGGACGAAAACATCTTCTAGAAATAAGCCGACAACATACCCCAATACACCTAAAAATATTGTGTCAATAAACAAGGCTCCGATTCTCGTCCAGAAACCACAAATCCATTTTTCTTGTACTTCTTCCAAAATATAATCCTTACTATGATGCTTGAAAGTAATCTAACGAATGACATGGATTCCCCCTACCGAGGATCTGCCACACTTATGTGGTGCTCAATCACACCGGACACACCATGTCTACTTGAATTACTGATTAGGTTGTTGGTATCGCTCGCTTAATAGCTTCAGCTAGCCCATCGGCGTTTTCCCACGCCATTGAATGCCCGGCATCAGAAACAAGGCTGATCGCTATACCGTGGTTACTCAGTTCGTCGGTATCGCTGTCTGGCAAAGATTCACTACCAAATATATAAGTTCTGTTTACGTTCAGAGAATACAACCTATCACGCCAACTCGGGAGTTGCCCTTCTATCAAGGACACGGCTTGCCTGTGTGTACCTATCGCTGAATTCACGGCTAAACTGGCAGCCCATTGAGTATTTTGGTCATCGATGCTGTGTTGCACTATCTGGGCGTGACCGTGATTGGTATATTCAAGCTCGGTGTAGCTCGCAATCTTCTTGCTAAAGAACCCGCCACCTGAATCAAGGTTAGCCTCACTCAACACCAAGGCCTGTAGTTGTGGTTGAACTTTTTCAGCCAACACAACCGACACAGCGCCACCCATGCTGTGACCATAGATAACAAAGTTATCCAAACCCAAAGATTGAATAAACGCCCCAAGATAAGCCGCGTGGCTACCGATGGAATAATCGAAGTCCTTAGGTTTATCACTAAACCCAGAACCTAATAAATCAACAAGAATGCGCCGATGAGGAAGCAACCAATCACTAGCTGCAACGGCCGGATAATCAAATGAGGAAGCACAGCCAATACCGTGTATAAAAATAATAGGCACTTCCGAACCGGGAAGATCATGATACCTGAGTATCACGTTGCTCCCCTTAACCTTAAACTCTTTCATTTATTCCTCTGAAACCAACTCAACACGACACTGAACTTATGCATGGTTAAAATACCAAGTGTGTAGAATCATTACCTAAGCATTGTTATTTTTTCTCAACAGCCTTGGTCGCTAAAACAGCTAAACCACCTAAAGCTAAGGCACCACCAAGGAATTTAGCAAACTTAGGATTTTCAGAGCATAAGCCAACTAAACTTGCGCCTAAAACAGCACCTGTCGCGCCCGCAACAACTTGGGTCGAAGACATTTTTAACCCCGTAGCCCATTTAGCAAAATGCTCACAATTTCTGTCAGTCAAAGAATATTTCCACTTTCCAATTTGAGAACGCGCCACTTCAAGTACCTCTGGCACAGGTCGGTCGTATGTAACTTCCGTTAAGTAAGTATGCTCACCCTTAGTGACTATATC
This sequence comes from Vibrio sp. 10N.247.310.17, assembly GCF_041466605.1. Lineage (NCBI taxonomy): Bacteria > Pseudomonadati > Pseudomonadota > Gammaproteobacteria > Vibrionales > Vibrionaceae > Vibrio > Vibrio sp. 10N.247.310.17. The sequence continues at coordinate 141,567 of NZ_JBFSTC010000002.1, forward strand.
CCAGCTTTCTTCTTGGACTGTACCGTTTCGCTGAGTTGCAGAAATGAGCATAGGTAGCCCTTTTTCACATAGTGCGTCCGAGACCAAAGACCAGTGCTGATAAACACCAAAGTTACTGACAACAATATCGCCAGCATTCAGATTTTTAATTGACATGTGTATCCCTACATCTAATTGATTGATGGTATCAATATGTAGGCATGTTTTAAAATTTCAAGTGGTTGCATATCCCAATACTTTATAAAAATAGCAACAACCCACATCGGCTCTACTAAAACCGCTCTGCGGCCGTACCAACATTTCTAGCTTGACGCTTTACTTCAGGCTGGCTTGAATGATTAACAACTCAATGTCATTTTTTGATGTATTAGCCAAGCCATGGGTACCAAAACGTTTATTTACTATCATGTCTCCCGCTGTCACTTTTGTCTCGACGCCTTCAATGATCATCGTGCCTTCACCTTTCAGAATAATATACATTTCTTCATCGTCTCCATGAGAATGCTCCCCCATAGAGCTTCCCGATGGCATGACAACACGGATGGCAAAATCCCAAGCACCATCAAAGTCTTTACGCCTGAACGCACGATAGATGTCTATCGCCCCTTCTCCATCATGACTGCTTTCATCTGTTTCTTTATCGCAAGTATAAAAATTACGTATCATAACTCTCTGAATCTCTCTAACTAGTTTCCGCTACTCTGTTAAACAATAAAACGCTACGGTAAGAAGTGGCACTACATGGTTGAATTCCACGTGTTTAGAATCACTCTGAGCCAGGGTAAATACCGTAATCTAGAGTCTTACAGGTTTACTTTTAGCGTGCCTGATGAATCCGCGATTAGCTTTATTGTTCTAACCACGGCTTGCTTAGAAAGTGGACTGTATAAATGAGGGTAAAGTGACCCATCATCTTCAGCCCCTACTGGAGGTTCATCTCTTAAGTCTTTGGCAACCGCGCTTTTGTCGATTTCTAAAAGATATACTTGCGCCACTCCCTCAAAGAAACAGTCTACAATTTTTTGCAGTTGCTGCTTATAAGCCAAATGAATAAAACCTTCGTCCTTAAAGGATGTTGGTTCATAGATTTCAGTGCTTTCGTATTCTCTGTAATCACTTTCGGTAAGTAAGTGGTATAGCATTTTTATTTTTCCTGTTTTATAAGCCTTGCGCAAGGAGAGAGACACAAAACCAAGCCGCATCAACTCATTTAAATTACAAACCAACGCAAAGTTTAAATGCCATGGATTGTGAATCGTAAATAATAGTATTTATTGGCTGAGTTTTTTAAGAAATCCTTGCTTAACCTCTGGCCACTCCGAGTCAATAATTGAATACACAACCGTATCTCTTACAGAGCCATCCTTTAAGATTTGATGATTACGCAGGATACCATCGATACTTGCACCAAGCCCTTCAATCGCTCTTCGAGAGATGGTATTCCCAACATGAGTGCGAAACTCGACGGCAATGGCTTCATAGCGCTCAAATAATTGTTTTAGGAGAAGGTATTTACACTCTTTATTTATCAGTGTTCCCCTAGCCACATTTGAATACCAAGTATAACCAATTAAAGCACGTCTATTTGGACCATCAACACCATAGTAGCGGGTAGTCCCTACGACTTGATTAGTGGATTTAACTCGCACAGCATAAGCCACATTACCTAGGTCCATTTGAGCGATAGCGTCACTAACGTATCGTTCCATTTTTTCTGGGCTCGGTACATTAGCGAACCATAGCTTCCAATGCTCTCCATCTTTCACCGCCTCAATTAATTCAGATACATGCCCTATAGTAAGAGGCTCAAGATCCACATGCTCACCTTCAATCAGGCTCTGTTCTATCCACATAACTCTCAATTTTCCTTTTATCGCCAACACGGTGTGTTAAGTGTTGTGTAACGTTTTCCGTTTCACAAAAATTGCAAGGTGTAACGTATTCATCTGGCAAATCTTTGGCTATAGCTTTTGTAGATATCAAGAAGAAGAGTAAACTCCTAAATGCCAAGTATTACGAATCATTTTAACTGCTTGTTATCGCGCTTATCCGTAGTTTTTCTTACTCCAATTTCCCCAACTCTTTTCACCCAATTTTTTTCGTGCCTTGACGATTCTGAACACATTAACAAGTCCCATAAAGAAACCGAAAATAGCAGATGAAATAAGGTAATTTTTCCAATGTTCAGGCTCTGAGTGCCAAGTAAACATCCACATCAAAGACCCCCAAATTACGGCCATCGATAATCCATAAATCAAGAATACTTTTTGAAGCGATTGAAACACCAGAGGCGTTTGAGACACGTTAGTGTATTTTGACCAAATAAAGGTATTTGGCCTCGTTAAGTCTGCAGGGACGCCCTTTTCAATAAGGTGCTGCTGAATGAATTTCGCCTTGTCCATCTTTACCTCACTATGCCTATGTCACTTGAATTCTATGACTATGCGACGATTTATCGAGAAGTGTTACCCACTAAAGGACTAACTTGATTCAATGTGTGTGGGCTGATTGATACACATTGTTTTCTATCAACGCTCCAGAAAACTCAAAAGTCAGTAAACCTATTCGACTAAAACCTAAATGTTCATAAAAGCCATTCGATTCATTTTCTACCCAAGTGTACAGCCAGTATTTATTACCAAACTGATTCTCGATTCCATTCAAAAGCTTTCGGCCTATCCCTTTACCTTTGAAAATGTTATCTACATAAAGTTTTTCTACTTCAAAGCCATTGCCAGGCGTTTGGTAGTGCGATTCAAGGTTAATCATTACGTAGCCTTGAATAACCTCATTTTCTTCACTTACAAACACACGATATTTAGTGGTATTCAATATTTCAAAGAAGTAGGCTGCCGTGAAAGTAGACAAGACATACTCAGCGTATTCAGTTTTGACCCCTTCTCTCGCATATGTGTCTAGCCAGACTTTAATGGACAATGCCGCTAATTTTACACAATCGTCTTTTGTCGCTTCCCTGACCATTTCCTCTCCAAGCACAGCAGTTATTAAACTGAATAATTATTAATTTTATCACTAGAGCATTTCTGTCTAGTAATCAAACCACCTCATACTTAGTTAAATAACTCATTTAATAACAGCACCTTACCAAGATAACCGCATCATACATGACGAAAAGCAGAAGTATTCCGTATAGCCAAAATTGAATGCGGAAATTATGTAAATGTGTGTATTGCTTATCATTTTCCTCATGTATTTCTTTACCCAAACAAAATGGTTAGTTCTAGATTTGTATGAGGCGTGATGGTTAGTAAATTATGGATGACGTGATCGTTGATATAATTTCTGCCTAATTTTCCCAAAACACGCCGACATGATTGTCGGCGTTTTTGCTATAGGTACGGTGAGTAAGAGGTAGTAACTACTTCGCCATGGTACTCAAAAACTCGGCTTCGAACTCTTCATCGGCCTCTCGGGTTAGGCATGCCACCAGCCATTCGATGCTTTGATGGTCGAGCTTGCTGTTCACCACAAAAGCTTGCTTCACACCAAATTGATCCAGCTTGGCAGAGCCGTAATTCTTGAATGATTTATTGCCGTGGTAATGGAGTGATTTAATCGCCTCTGCATTCGGTTCTGGTAAAGCATCGAGGGTGTTGGCAAGCTGAATCACCAACTCCATTGGGTTCTTCGATGATGAAATACGATACAGAAAACCGCCCTCCACTCTTTGGCGAACCCAGTAATCAAAGCCGCTGCAATCTATCACCTTGTCGCTGACCAGTGCGGCTTCACTGCGATAACCACACGGCTCGACCACCACAGGGGTGTGTTTGAATTCTGGCTGTCCAGAGGCCGCATCGGTATGAGGCAAGATCAGGTCGCATGGCTTACTGTCTTTGGCAGTCGGTGCATTCCAGTGAATAGGCATGAATACTTGCTCGCGGCGCATCTCTTTGGTTACCACTAGGCGGGCTTGGCACTCCCCTTGTTCACTGCGCACTTTCACTACAGGATTAATAGTGGCGTGGTTGAAGGCATCTAGCCCAAATTCATCTAAACCAAGCTCTGCAACGGTATCTGGGTGCATGGCTACAAAGGGTTCTGGTGTGTGTTCGCCTAAACCTGCGGCCAAGCCCGTGCGGCTCATGGTGTGCCATTGGTCTCGGATTCGACCTGTGTTCATGATAAGTGGGAATTCAAGGCTGGTGTCGGCAATCGGTTTGTCGTGCTCAACCGCAATAAACTGCGCTTTACCAGATTCGGTAAAGAACTCGCCAGTGGTGAACATACGCTGCTCAATGATCTCTGGTTGATATTCAAGCACTGGCCATTGCTGTGGAGTAAGTTCGCCATAGCCTTTCTCATCTAACTGAGTCAGACCGATTAAGCACAAGTCACGCGCTTTACCTGTTTCATTACCAAGCGCAGTCATCTCACAATACTCTTTAAAGATCTCACCTTCGTGGCGGTAATCAAACTGCTCTTTGAATCCCATTTTTTGCGCGACTTCTTTTAGTATCCACCAATCGGGTTTGGCTTCCCCTGGGCTTGGTAATATACGGCGTTGGCGTGAGATTCGACGTTCAGAGTTAGTCACGGTGCCCGACTTCTCGCTCCACCCTTGCGCGGGCAGCACCACATCGGCCAAGCGCGTGGTTTCCGTATCGGCAATACAATCAGACACCACCACAAATGGGCACTTCTCTAATGCGGCTTTGATCTTTTCGCTATCTGGCAAACTCACGACTGGGTTAGTCGCCATGATCCACACCGCTTTGATTTTGCCTTCATTCATGGCATCAAACAGGTCAATCGCTTTTAAACCCGCATGTGTGGCTAAGCTGTCGGTTTGCCAGAACTCGCTGACGGTTTGGTGTGATTGCGGGTCACCAAATTCAAAGTGCGCCGCTAAGGTATTAGCTAAACCGCCCACCTCACGTCCGCCCATTGCATTCGGCTGGCCCGTTACAGAGAATGGCCCCATACCCGGCTTACCGATTTTCCCGGTCGCTAAATGGCAGTTAATAATGGCGTTTACCTTATCGCACCCTTGTGTGGATTGGTTCACGCCTTGAGAGTAAATGGTCAGCACCTTCTCATTCGATGCAAACAAACTGTAGAACTGTTTTAGCTGCTGCTCGGTAAGCCCTGTTAGCTCAGAAACGCTTTTGTCTCCCTTACTTGATTCGGTATAGTCTGATTCAGTATAACGATATTGGGTTGCAGATCGAATCGATTCAGTAAAGCCTTGAGTGTGGTTTTCTATATAGTCTGAATCTAGCTTGTCGTTATCGTCGAGATAGCCCAATAAACCATTGAACAACGCCACGTCTGAGCCTGATTCCAATGCCAAGTGAATGTCTGCGATTTCACAGGTGTCGGTATAACGCGGGTCGATGACGATGACTTTCAATGCAGGGTTGGCTTGTTTTGCGGCTCTTAATCTTTGGAATAACACAGGGTGACACCAAGCTAGATTTGAGCCAGTAATCACGACTAGATCGGCTTGCTCGAGATCTTCATAGCATACCGGTACTGTGTCTGCGCCAAATGCACGCTTATGCCCGACCACGGTTGAAGCCATACACAGCCTAGAGTTACTGTCGATGTTGCCACTGCCGATGAAGCCTTTCATCAGTTTATTGGCAACGTAATAGTCTTCGGTAAGAAGCTGACCAGACACATAGAACGCAACCGAATCGGCCCCAAATTCTTCGATGGTTTGATTGAATTTGTCTGCGACCAACTGAGTGGCACGGTTCCAATCCAGCTCTTGTTTTTGCTCATTCTGAATATGAGCAGGCTGTGTTAGGCGTCCTAAAGGCGTGACGGTATCACCAAGCGCAATCCCTTTAGTACATAGCTTTCCATAGTTTGATGGATGATCTTTATCACCACGCACTTCTAGTTTTCCTAACGATGTCGGTCTCGCTTCTATTCCACACCCTACACCACAATAAGCACAGGTTGATTTTATCCAGCCGCTGTTTGAATCGGTCATCCGTTTCTCGCTCAATTATCCATAATTGTAATAACTCAAACCAAGCAAATAGCACGCCACTTAATACCAGCCGACCAAACTGAAATATTTCCAATTAAAAACAACAACTTAATTAAAGATAAAATATCAACGCTGAACAAAATCGAACTTAACCAAGATAGAAACTTAATTTTTGCACCATCTTGCGGAAAGTTGCACCACAAACGCTCATTTATATAAATCTAACAAAAATTTTACATACCACTTTAGGGGTAATTACGTGCCACCTTAAATTTTTAAATATCTGAAATATATAGATTAAATTTTATTTGGATGAACAACTCGCAATCTGGCACCCTCCTTGATCCACTAGAAACCAAGACTTAGAAAAAACATTTTTGTTTTTCTTGATGATTATGAATTGAGTGGAATCTCAACCCGGTATTCATCTGCTAACGACTAGAAATTAGATGCTAGTGATGGTGACGCCGAGAATAAGGAATGGATTATGAGCAAGAAGAAAATCGTCGTTGTTGGTAACGGCATGGTTGGACACAAATTTATCGACAACATCCTGCAATCAGACAGTGATGAGTTTGATGTAATTACTTTTAGTGAAGAGCCAAGGCTGGCATACGACCGAGTTCAGTTGACGGCTTACTTCAAGCGCGGAAATGCTGATGATTTGGCATTAACCAGCGAAGAGTATTACCAAAGCAATGGCGTCAATTACCTTCTCAACGCGAGAGTCGCTCAACTGGATACTGAAAATAAGTGCGTTGTGACTGAATCGGGACATACTGAGAGTTATGACACCTTGATTCTGGCGACCGGTTCATTCCCTTTTGTTCCCCCAATTCCCGGTAACGACCAAGAACACTGCCACGTTTATCGCACTATCGAAGATCTAGACGCCATTGAACTATCTAGCAAAGGCAGCAAATCTGGCGTAGTGATTGGTGGTGGCCTGCTTGGCTTAGAAGCCGCAAACGCAGTCAAAAACCTTGGCTTGGAAACCCATGTGGTTGAATTCGCGCCTCGCCTAATGGCCGTTCAATTGGATGACGGTGGCGGTGCCCTACTGCGCAGAAAGATTGAAGATCTTGGTGTGCAGGTTCATACCGAGAAGGCCACCTCTGAGATAGTCGCCGGTGAGAACGCTCGCTACAGAATGAACTTTGCAGACGGCACCCACCTTGAAACCGATATGATCGTGTTCTCTGCAGGTATTCGCCCTCAAGATGCCCTAGCTCGCAGCTCTGATATCGCCATTGGTGAACGTGGCGGCATCGTGATTAATGATCACTGCCAAACTAACATCGACAACGTCTATGCGATTGGTGAATGTGCGCTTTGGGACAACAAGATCTTCGGCTTAGTCGCCCCCGGTTACTCCATGGCGAAAGTCGCGGCTTCGCATATTGTCTCCGGCGGTACTGACGATGCTGCATTTACTGGCGCTGACATGAGTACCAAGCTCAAACTGCTTGGCGTCGATGTGGCCAGTATTGGTGAAGTACACGGCAAGACGGAAGGCGCTCAGTCGTATACCTACAACGATGAAATTGAACAAGTTTATAAGCGCCTGATCATCTCGGCAGATGGCACAAAGATTGTCGGTGCAGTATTGGTCGGTGATGCAGAGGCTTACGGTTCGCTACTGCAAATCAAACAAAACGATATGCCCCTTCCTGAAAACCCATCGGTATTGATTTTACCTAACGTGGCCGATGATTCAGGTTCGGCAATGGGCGTTGAAGCTCTGCCCGATAGCGCAGTGATTTGTTCGTGTTTTGATGTAACCAAAGGCGACATTAAAGACGCCGTTTCAGCAGGCTGCACCACGATGGCCGCATTGAAAGAAACCACTAATGCGTCGACAGGTTGTGGCGGTTGTTCTGCCCTTGCTAAACAGGTTCTGGATAGTGAGCTGAGTAACCTAGGTGTCGAGGTTTCTAACGATATCTGTGAGCACTTTGCTTATTCTCGTCAAGAGCTAACTGACATCATCCGCGTCAACAAAATCAAGACCTTCGATGAGCTGTTAGATTCTCACGGAAACGGGTTGGGCTGTACCGTGTGTAAGCCTGCTGTGGGTTCTATTTTGGCTTCTTACTGGAACGATTACATCCTCGAAGATCAACACATCGAACTGCAAGACACCAATGACATCTACCTCGGCAACATGCAAAAAGACGGCACCTACTCTGTGGTTCCGCGTATTGCTGGCGGAGAAATCACACCCGACAAGTTGATCGTTTTAGGCGAAGTCGCAAAAGAGTTCGACCTTTACACCAAGATCACCGGTGGTCAGCGTGTCGATTTGTTTGGCGCGCAACTTAACGAACTGCCAATCATCTGGAAAAAGCTGATTGATGCTGGTTTTGAAACTGGCCATGCCTACGGTAAGTCAGTACGTACTGTTAAGTCGTGTGTAGGCAGCACATGGTGTCGATACGGTGTCGACGACAGTGTTGGCTTAGCGATTCGACTTGAGAACCGATACAAAGGCTTACGCTCACCACACAAGATCAAGTTTGCGGTTTCTGGCTGTACTCGTGAATGTGCAGAAGCTCAATCAAAAGACTTTGGCATTATCGCTACCGACAAAGGCTGGAACCTCTACATCTGTGGTAACGGTGGTATGCGCCCTCGCCATGGTGACCTTTTCGCTACCGACCTTGATGAAACCACCCTGCTGCAATACATCGACCGTATTCTGATGTTCTACACACGTACCGCAGATCGCCTACAGCGCACATCGGTATGGATGGAAAACCTTGAAGGTGGCATTGAATACCTCAAACAAGTCGTGATTGAAGACAAGCTCAACGTTGCTGAAGAACTTGAAGCCGATATCGCCCTTAACATCGAAAAATACCAATGTGAGTGGAAAACCACCATCGAAAACCCTGAAAAAATGAAGCGTTTCCAGCACTACATCAACAGCGAAGAAATGGACACTAGCCTGTCATTCATCAAAGAACGAGAGCAGCGTTTTCCTAAGCCGAGCTTGAGCTCTTCTTCAGATTCACAACGAGATGAAATGCTAACCAAGGCCGACCAAATCGAAGTCACGGAAGTTTCGTAAGCCGAATTGACGGTCAGTGAATAAGTAACAACTAAACCCAATATCGAGAGTCGACAGCGGCGCAGCCCAAGAAAACTGCTGTCGGCTATCACCCTAATTAAATTGATTATTAGTTTTATGTTTTGACTAGGAGAAAGTCATGGAAAATTGGACAACCGTATGCAACACCCGGGACTTAACCCCAAACGGTGGTATTTGCGCCAAAGTAGACGATAACCAAGTGGCTATTTTTTACTGTAAGCGCAGTGACACGCTTTATGGACTCTCTAATTACGATCCTGTTGGCAAGGCGAATGTGATGTCACGTGGTATCATTGGTTCATTAAGCGGTGAGCCTTACGTAGCCTCACCCTTATACAAGCAGCATTACCACTTAGAAACTGGCGCGTGCCTTGAACAACCCGATCTCAAGCTCGTGAAATTTGAAGTTCGCACGCAAGGAGAACAGGTTCAGGTTCTCGCACCGCTTGCTATCGCCAGTTAACTAATCGCCGACATCATCATGTAAACGCTTTATAGGCGTGAGCAATTTCGGCACAGGGTTTAGCCACATTAATGCGTTCGAATTTCGGAAGTAACGCACGAGCTAAAGCCGGGTAATTTTCCAGATTTAAAGGATTTAAACCATGGATAACACAAAATTTTCGCTGCTTTCATTTACGGGTAAGATGAAAACCTTACACCTAAGTTGGATGGCCTTTTTTATCACCTTTGTTGTGTGGTTCAACTTTGCCCCACTACTGCAAATGGTAAAAACGTCGCTTGGTCTTTCCACTGAAGAGATCAAAACACTGCTTATTCTCAACGTCGCATTGACCATTCCGGCGCGTGTCGCCATTGGTATGTTAACCGACAGATACGGCCCAAGATTGGTCTACTCTTCGCTACTCGCTGTCTGTTCAATCCCTTGTTTTATGTTTGCCATGGCAGACTCTTTCATTCAAGCGGCAATTGCTCGTTTCCTACTTGGCTTCATTGGCGCTGGCTTCGTTGTCGGTATTCGCCTTGTGTCTGAGTGGTTCCCACACAATGAATTGGGTACTGCAGAAGGTATTTACGGCGGTTGGGGTAACTTCGGTTCAGCAGCGGCAGCATTCACACTTCCAACTCTGGCTTTAGCGTTTGGTGGTGAAGACGGCTGGCGTTATGCGGTTGGTATTACTGGCCTTATGAGCTTAGCGTTCTCGTTTGTGTTCTACAAAAACGTAACGGATACACCAAAAGGTTCTACTTACTTCAAACCAGCTCAAGTAACGGCAATGGAAGTGACATCAAAGGGTGACTTTTTCTTCCTACTTATTATGAAGATCCCAATGTATGCCGCTTTAGCGCTACTGACTTGGAAGCTATCACCAAGCAACATCAATATGCTTTCTGACATGGCGGTTAACTCGGTTTACGCAGGTTTGGCTGCGCTTTACGTGTACGAAGTATCGCAAGTTTGGAAAGTAAACAAGAACGTATTTAAAGAAGAAGTACCAGAGATTCACCAGTACAAATTCAAGCAAGTTGCGGTACTTAACGTATTGTACTTCGCGACATTTGGTTCTGAACTGGCTGTTGTTTCTATGCTGCCACTGTTCTTCTCTGACACCTTTGAATTAACACCGGTTCTTGCAGGTATGGTTGCATCGGCTTATGCCTTTATGAACCTAATGTCTCGCCCAGGTGGTGGTTGGATTTCAGACAAATTCGGTCGTAAACCAACACTGCTTATTCTAACGATTGGTCTTGCTGTGGGTTACTTCGCAATGGGTCAAGTCGACAGCACATGGCCTGTATGGCTAGCGGTTGTCGCTGCGATGGCGTGTTCTTTCTTCGTGCAAGCGGGTGAAGGTGCAGTATTCGCAACAGTTCCTCTAATCAAGCGTCGTATGACAGGTCAGATTGCTGGTATGACAGGTGCTTACGGTAACGTGGGTGCGGTAGTTTACCTAACTGTGTTGTCATTCGTGAGCTACCAAACGTTCTTCTTAGTGATTGCTGCAACAGCGGTACTTGGCTTTGTAACTCTACTGTTCATGGAAGAGCCTAACGGTCAAATCGCCGAAGTAAACGACGACGGCAGTGTCACGCTAATTAATGTTTCAAGCTAGGGTCTGTACTAAGAAGCATTGATATTATTGAATCGGGAGAGGCACCTTAGCGGATACATCAACGCTAGGTGCTTCGTTCAAAGGCTCTAAGTTCACTAGAGCTTTTGTTCTTCCTAGGATGTTCTGTCAAGGAAGCGGGAAGAAGAACAGTTAAAAGAAGACCAGTTATGACAATTTCATTCAGCCAAGGGCAAGTCGTCACGCCAGAATCCAACAACCAGTTAACGCTTAAGTTTGGTGGTTATTCGAATAAAGGCATACGTGATGAAAACCAAGACGCCATCATTGTAAAGCACCCCAAAACTCGTACTGAGCAAGAGTTGAAAGGCAGTGTCGCCTGCATAGCAGACGGGGCAAGTTGCAGTGAACACGGCCAGAAAGCCAGTCACACTAGCGTGATGCAGTTTATCGACGACTATTACGCCACGCCAAATAGCTGGAGCATTCAGCGCTCTGCACAGAAAGTCTTAACGTCCCTCAATTCTTGGCTCTTCAACACGTCTGTTTCTAACATTCATCCTGCACAACAAGTGAACCACAACGCCCTCGTTTCGACGTTCAGCAGCGTGATACTCAAATCAAACACCGCGCATATATTCCACGTTGGCGACAGTCGCATTTACTTACTAAGAGATGGAGAATTACGACAACTGACACGCGACCACACCCGTAAAAATATGGGGCAGAAGCATTACTTAACACGCGCCTTAGGCATGGACAACCAACTCAACGTTGATTATCAAACCCTGCCTATCAAGAAAAACGACTGCTTTATCCTCACTTCGGATGGTGTGCACGAGTTTGTCTCGCCCAACACATTCAATGAACACATCGATAAGCCTGGAGCGGATTTTGAATACGCAGCACAAACGATCTGTAACACCGCTTTAAGCCACAATAGCTCAGATAACGTGAGCTGTTTGATTGTGCAAGTCAGCCATCTACCTAAACCTTCGCTGATTGAGTTCCATGAAAAGCTGGCTAAACGTGCCATCCCACCCGCGTTAAAGCTCGGGCAAAGTATCGACAACTTCATGGTGCTTGAGGTGTTGTATGCAGGCTCTAGAAGCCATGTGTATCGTGTGATGCAGAAAGAGACACAAACCGAGTTCGTGCTAAAAGTCCCTTCCGTTCAATATCACGATAGCCCTTCGCAACTCAGAGCTTTCTTTAATGAACAATGGGCGGGGATCTTGCTGAACAATAAGAAGGTAATGAAGGTCTACCCTACGCCAGAGAACTCGCAATTCTTATATCAAATCTGCGAATGGGTAGAAGGCATCACGCTAAGACAATGGATGTACGACAATCCAAAACCGTCACTCAATGAAGTACGCGACATACTAGAAAAAATCACACAAGGTATTCGAGTATTACAACGCGCAGACATGGTGCACCGAGACTTAAAGCCCGAGAACATCATGATTCAACGTGATGGTGAGGTAAAAATCATCGACCTTGGTGCAGTGTTAGTGAGAGGCCTTGAAGAGGGAGAGCTCACCGACAAAGACGACACACCATTAGGCGCGGTCAATTACATTGCACCCGAGACCATCAAGCACAACAGCGCGACCACCAGCTCAGATCTGTTCTCTATCGCCGTGATCGGTTATGAGATGCTAACCGGTGCATTGCCCTACTCTGAAATGACGGCACAATCGCTTAAGCAATCTCGTCATCATCAGTGGGAATACCAACCCATCACTCAGAAACGAGCGGACTTACCCAGTTGGGTAGATTTGGTGTTACAAAAAGCCTGCGCGGAATCGCCAAGCGAACGTCATCAAGTGTTGGGAGATTTTGTGGCAGACCTTTACACACCAAACCAAAGCTTGGTGAAAAGCAAAGCCAAGCAACCTTTGATAAACCGAAACCCGATCCAGTTTTGGAAGGTGTTGGCTTTGTTACTCGGCATTGTTGCCATTGTAGAAATGGGCTTATTGCTTAGCTCGAGTTAATTACAGGTTCGAGTTAAAGCCAAGTTCGAGCTAAGTGTCCAAGTCTAACCTAGCTTGTGTAAACTAACTGGAATTAGCCTCGTTTTACTAAGCTTCTTGGCACTAGTTCAATACCCGCTTGATAGCGTTTAGCTGACGCGTTCAAAGCAAGTGCAAAGGCGCTGTCTGCAATCACTTCGAATTGCTGTGGCAGTGAATGGACTTTAAAAGGTAAGAAGTCCAATAAACGATTATCACCAAAGGTTGCCAGCTTTACTTGGCTGATCAGTTCTGGCTTTTCGACCATCACATCAAGCACACCCTCTAACAAGGTATAAGACATAGTGACGACCGCATCAGGAACTGTGCCTTTAGCAATCCACTCTTCAAAAACCTCGCGTCCAGATTCTCGGTCAAAGTGCTCACCATAACCGACAACCATCGGCTTGTTTTCTGTTAGCCCTGTTTGTTGAGTATGTGCTTTATTCGCCGCTTCAAAACCCAACTGACGTTCTCGCGAAATGTTCAGATCAGGTAGTGCGCCAATAAGGCCAACACTGTGAATGCTGTCATCAAGAATCGAGTGCGTCAGTTCAAATGCGGCTTCGAAATCTTCACTGATCACGCAGGCAAAGTGCTCATCATCTAAAGGACGGTCAATCGCGATGACTGGCGTGCCTGAGTTTTGCAGCTTTAAGTAAAACTCATTGGCGTCTGGCATTGAGCTCGCCACCAGCAAGGCATCGATACGACGGCTAACAAGCGCTTCCGCAACTTTACGTTCGGTTTCAGCGTCATCATCTGAACAGCCAATCAAAATCTGATAGCCCACTTTACGTGAGTTCTGCTCTATCAATTTTGCTAAACGCGCGTAACTGCTGTTTTCCAAGTCAGGAATAATCAAACCAAATGAACGGCTATTACCAGCGCGCAGCGACGAAGCAGCATGGTCTGGTCGGTAGTTATACTCTTCCACAACCGCCATGACTTTCTGCTGAGTCTTTTCACTGATTCTGTATTTCTGCGCCTTGCCGTTGATGACATAACTGGCCGTGGTTTTCGATACTCCAGCCAATTTAGCAATTTCATCAAGTGTCATATGGGTGACCTGTATTTTGTGCGTAGGATCATATAACCAATGATCTGATCCTCGGATTAGTTGAATTATATGCTGAATCGATTCAGTATAAAAGCTGAAAGGATTCAGCAAAATCTGAAAAGTGACTTCAATCATCCTTTTGAATGGATTGAGCGTCATTTGTTGTGATTCAACTTCTCGTTATTAACGAAACTGGAATTACGACACGCAGCAAAACTATTTTGAAAACCAAAATCGGCTTTGCTGAATTTTTTTACACTGAATGCTGAACCGATTCAGCAAGCGTAAGGCGAAGAGTTCAGCTCCATAAATCTTGCTCTAGACTGAATCGTAGCGATACACAAATTCTCAAGCGATACGCTAAAGAGGCACCATGCTTAAATTATCAAAATCTGACATCACTCTAGGCCAAACTGCCGAAGACAAATTCAAAGCTATCCAGAACATTGCTGGCGACCTGACCGCGAAAGGCTTAGTTGACTCTGGCTACGTTGAAGGAATGCTGAACCGTGAAAACCAGAACTCTACGTTCCTAGGTAACGGCATCGCGATTCCTCACGGCACCACTGACACGCGTGGCCTAGTAAAAGAGACAGGCGTTGCGGTACACCACTTCCCAGAAGGTATTGATTGGGCAGACGGCAACCGTGTTTACGTAGCAATTGGTATTGCGGCGAAATCTGACGAGCATTTAGGCATTCTTAAGCAGCTAACGAAAGTGCTAGCGGCAGACGGTGTCGAAGAGAAATTAAAGCAAGCGAAATCAGAAGACGAAATCATCGCCCTACTTAACGGCGAAGTTCAGCTAGAAGCCGACCTAGACGCTTCTTTAGTTCAGCTACTGTTCCCTGCAAGCGACATGATTCAAATGTCTGCCGTTGCGGGCGGCCTTCTTAAGAACACTGGTTGCACAGACAACGCATTCGTTGCCGACCTAGTGACGAAAACACCGACTCACCTAGGCCAAGGCCTGTGGTTGTTGGGCAGCGACATAGGCGTAACACGCACTGGCGTATCGTTCGTTTCAACAGCGAACGATTGTGAATTCGAAGGCACACCAGTTAAAGCATTGGTGGCATTCGCCGCTTGTAACAGCGCGCACCAATCTATTCTGGCAAACCTAAGCAAGATGGTTTTCGAAGGTAAACAGCAACAACTGCTAACCGCTGACGCAGCGCAAGTGATTGGTCTTCTGAAAGGTGAAGCGGTTTCTACAGCTTCTCAAGACGATGACAACTGCGCAGTATTCAAAATCAAAAACGCACACGGCCTGCACGCTCGTCCGGGCGCAATGCTAGTCGCTGAAGCGAAGAAGTTTGAATCAACTATCCGCGTTTCAAACCTAGATGGCGACGGAAAAGAAGTGAACGCGAAGAGCTTGATGAAAGTCATCGCGCTTGGCGTTAAACACGGCCACCAGCTTCAGTTTGTTGCTGAAGGTGAAGATGCAGCACAAGCACTTGAATCGATTGGCAAAGCTATCGCTTCAGGCCTTAGTGAAGGTTAAGGAATCGATATGTCTGATAAACAAATCAAAGCCGTTACCGTTACGCTAAACCCAGCTCTCGACCTAACTGGCGCTATCGACGCACTTAATGTGGGTTCAGTGAGCCTAGTAAACAAAGGCTCTCTACACGCGGCAGGTAAAGGCGTAAACGTAGCAAAAGTACTTTCAGAGCTTGGCGCTAAAGTGACCGTAACGGGTTTCCTTGGTCGCAATAACGAAGAAGCGTTCTGCCAACTGTTTGAACAGATGGGCGCAACGGACCGCTTTATCCGTGTCGACGGTGCAACTCGCATCAACGTAAAACTGGTAGAGAACTCAGGCCAAGTAAGCGACATCAACTTCCCAGGTGTTCCTGTTAATGCTGACGCTATCAAAGCGTTTGAAGAAACCTTGTTAGAGCTTGCTGAAACACACGATTACTTCGTAATTGCAGGCAGCTTGCCACAAGGCATCTCTCCTGAGCTTTGCGCTTCTTGGGTTCAACGCTTACACGATTTAGGTAAGAAGGTGCTATTTGATAGCAGCCGTGACGCACTTAAAGCCGGTATCAATGCGCAACCTTGGTTGATTAAGCCAAACGATGAAGAGCTGTCTCAGCTGTTCAATGCAGAACTGACAACTCGTGACCAATGCCAACACGCAGGCCAAGCCCTAAGTGAAAAAGGCATCGATAACATCGTGGTATCACTTGGCGCAGAAGGCGTGATGTGGCTAAACCAAGGTGAATGGTTACATGCTCAACCACCACGCATGCAAGTGGTAAGCACGGTAGGCGCAGGTGACACATTAGTCGCTGGCCTATGTTGGGGTCACATGCAACAGATGCCAAAACCAGAACTTATTAAATTCGCAACCGCCCTATCTGCTCTAGCAGTTTCACAGGTAGGCGTGGGCATCACCAGCCAACAAGAGCTGGATTCAGTACTACAAAATATCCAATTACAGTCGCTTAGTGCTCCAACTAGCCAGTTAGACACAAGCAAATAGGACAAAAGGTTTATTATGAATATTACCATTATCACAGCTTGCCCTAGTGGCGTAGCAAACAGCATCATCGCCGCAGGCTTGTTAGAGCAAGCGACAAAAGCACTGGGTTGGAACGCCGCTATTGAATGTCAATCAAGCGTGCTACCAGACTCAACCGTATCGCAAGACGCTATCGACAGCAGCGACGTTGTGGTTATCGCAGCCAACACAAACGTTGATAAAGCGCGCTTTGTCGGCAAAAAAGTGTACCAAGCGGCTATATCTGAATGCACTGCGGATGCAAAAGCATTCCTAGAGAAAGCGGTAGCAGAAGCAACAGTATTAGACGCTTCTCAAGTTGAAAAAACAGTTGCGGTTACTGGCACTTCACCAACGACGGGCAGCAAAAAGATCGTAGCGATTACCGCTTGCCCAACGGGTGTTGCACACACCTTTATGGCGGCTGAAGCGCTTGAAGCTGAAGGCAAACGCCTAGGCCACCAAATCAAAGTGGAAACTCGCGGTTCTGTAGGTGCGAAAAACCAACTGACAGACCAAGAAATCGCAGACGCTGATCTAGTTATCATCGCAGCAGATATCGACGTTCCACTGGATCGTTTTAACGGCAAAGCGCTATACAAAACAACAACAAGCCCTGCTTTGAAGAAAACAAAGCAAGAGATGGAAAAAGCATTCGCAGAAGCTAAACCATACCAACACACAGCTTCTTCAAATTCAGCACCTGCTGACGAGAAGAAAGGCGTGTACAAGCACCTAATGACAGGTGTTTCTCACATGCTTCCTGTGGTGGTTGCGGGTGGTTTGATCATTGCACTGTCTTTCGTATTCGGTATCGAAGCGTTTAAAGAAGAAGGCACGTTAGCAGCAGCACTGATGACTATCGGTGGTGGTTCTGCATTCGCACTGATGATTCCTGTTCTTGCTGGTTTCATTGCATTCTCAATTGCTGACCGTCCGGGTCTAGCTCCTGGTCTAATCGGCGGTATGTTGGCTAGCTCAACGGGCGCAGGTTTCCTAGGTGGTATCGCAGCGGGTTTCATTGCGGGTTACGCAGCGAAATTCATTGCCGACAAGGTTCAACTTCCACAATCCATGGAAGCCCTCAAGCCTATCCTGATCATTCCGTTTATCGCGAGTTTGTTCACTGGTCTTGTGATGGTTTACATCGTGGGTGGCCCTGTATCTGGCGTGATGAGCGCAATGACAACTTTCCTAAACAACATGGGAACGTCTAACGCGATTCTTCTGGGTGTGATTCTAGGCGCTATGATGTGTTTCGACCTTGGTGGTCCGGTAAACAAAGCGGCTTACACATTCGGTGTTGGTCTACTGGCTTCGCAAACTTACGCACCAATGGCAGCAATCATGGCAGCAGGTATGGTTCCAGCTCTAGGTATGGGCCTTGCGACTTTCCTAGTGAAAGACAAGTTTGAAGCAGGCGAGCGTGAAGCAGGTAAAGCATCATTCGTTCTTGGTCTATGTTTCATCTCTGAAGGTGCAATCCCATTCGCAGCGAAAGATCCAATGCGTGTTATCCCAGCTTGTATGGCAGGTGGCGCACTAACTGGCGCTCTATCAATGATGTTTGGTGCTCAGCTAATGGCTCCACACGGCGGCTTGTTCGTACTACTGATTCCTGGCGCTATCTCTCCAGTGCTTATGTACCTAGTGGCGATTGCAGCAGGTACAGCAGTAACAGGCTTTGGTTATGCAGCTCTTAAAAAGATGAGCGATTCTAAAGTGACTGCAGAGGCTTAATCCCCCTACTCTGTTTAGCGGTTAAGGCTGACGAACAGAGGCTCTTGATAAAACAGTCCCTTGTTAAAACTGTTCCTTGGTAAAGCAAAAGGCTCCTCAATTGAGGTAATGCCGTTCGGATAAGCATTATTGCTTGAACCTGAACGGATATTTGGCTGGGA